>JBBIVS010000066.1:0-11126 GCA_037439605.1 Draconibacterium sp.
TACGGCGTTTTCCTGGCAGTTCGTCCCAACGAAAAACAGCGGGTAAACACCGGCCGTGAAACATTTATTCTGCCTGTGGACTGGTCGGGCGAGTTTCCGGTTTTCGAAAACGGGCTGGTGCCGATGGAGCCCAAACTGAAAATGCCTTCCGGAGTGACCGAAAACAAAGCGGGAAAAGACGGATTTTTCTCCAACGGCAACTTCGCTTTTAAAGATGATTTCAGCGCTGAAAAGCTGGATTACCGCTGGATTGGACTCCGCGGACCACGCGAAGATTTTATTTCAACATCGAAACAAGGGCTGAAAATAAAACCATTTGAAACCAACATCAAAGAAGTGAAACCTACTTCGACACTGTTTTTAAGACAGATGCACAAAACTTTTTCATTTACAACAACTGTTGATTTTAAACCCGCTTCGGAAAAAGAACTGGCCGGAATTGTGGCGCTGCAAAGCGAACGCTTCAACTATGTTTTTGGCATCACCAAAAAGGGAGCCGACTACTACATTTTGCTGGAACGCACAGCGGGAAAATTCAGAAGTCGCGAAGTGGAATCGAAAATTGTGGCCAGCGCCAAAATCGACCTCAGCAAACCGGTTCGTTTGCAAATATCGGCCAATGGCGACGATTATCAGTTCAGCTACTCCACCAACGGTACCGACATTGTGAACCTTGGCCGAACCATTTCGGGCGATATTCTTTCAACCGATGTAGCCGGTGGTTTCACCGGATGCCTGCTGGGCTTGTATGCAACTTCGGCAAATAATGCTGTGCCTGAATAAGGTTTGTTTTTGGACTAAAGTCCGGGTTTGTGAACACGATGTTTTTCCCCAGCCTGAAGGCTGGGGTTAGTGACAAGCTGACAAAACATAAATTATGGATTTTGACTAACCCCGGGCTTAAGCCCGGGGAGTGAAAACCAGTGAAAGAAAGGGCTTTAGCCCAATATTTTTGATTTTGACTTTTAAAAAATAAAATGATTGACTGGAACAGACCAAAAAGGTTGATTGACTTGAAAAGTCAACATATTCATAACCGCATGGTCAGCGACCTGCGGAAAGAAAAGACTATAACGAACTCCTGCCTGAAAGGCAGTACAATATACGAAGATGAGTTACAAACGACTTTAAAATCACTAATGGAAAGAATGAATATGTTCTGCCTTTCAGGCAGTTGGAGTGCGGGATTCAATGTCCTTAGGTCAACGACCTAAGGTTATGAAAATAAGACACCTCCGGTGTTAAATCATAAAACAAATAAACATTAAAAAAATGATGAGACTTATGGAAAATAATAGAAAAGTACAGGTGATTTTCATTCTGCTTGTTTGTGTTTTCATTCCTGCTGGTTTAGTGGCGCAGCCTGCCAAAAACGGCAAACCAATCAGCCCTGATTTGTTCGGGTTGTTTTTCGAAGACATTAACTACTCTGCCGACGGCGGTTTGTATGCCGAGTTAGTGCAAAACCGTTCGTTTGAATACAACCCTGAGGAACGCCGCGAGTGGAGCCCGTTTTCGTTTTGGGAATATATCACTCCCGGATTTTCGTATGGACGAATCAGTGTGGAAACCAAAGCGCCTTTGCATTCCAACAATCCACATTACATAGTTTTGGATATTGAGCACGTGGGCCACGAAGCTCAGTTTAAAGGCGAATCAGGTGTGGGTCTGAAAAATACAGGGTTCGATGGAATGGTGGTTCGGGCAGGCGAAAAATACAACTTCTCGATGTTTGCCCAACAACTTTCCGATGCCCCGGTGCTTTTGTCGGTAAGCCTGCAAACCCAAAAGGGAAAGGTGCTTGCAGAAACTTCGGTTTCCACGGCATCCAAAGCATGGCAAAAATATACAGCAACCCTTGCTGTCATCGAAAGCACCGACAGCGCATCGCTCGTGGTGCTTGCCAAAACCGAAGGCAAGTTGGCGCTCGATATGATTTCTCTTTTCCCTGAAAAGACATTTAAAAACCGGTCAAACGGTTTGCGTGCCGACCTGGCTCAAAAACTGGCTGATATGAAACCCGCGTTTATCCGTTTTCCCGGAGGTTGCCTTGTTCATGGCGACGGACTTGGAAATATGTACCGCTGGAAAAACACCATCGGTCCGGTTGAACAGCGCAAGGCACAGCGCAATATCTGGGGCTACCACCAAACTGCCGGATTGGGATATTTCGAGTACTTTCAGTTTTGTGAAGACATTGGCGCGAAACCGCTTCCTGTTGTCCCTGCCGCGGTAAGTTGTCAGAATTCCGGCGGAACCTGGCGCATTGGCGGAACCGGACAAAAGGCATTGCCTGATGAAGAAATGGATGAATACATTCAGGAAATTCTGGATTTAATTGAATGGGCAAACGGACCTGCAACTTCGGAGTGGGGCGCCAAACGCGCGGCTGCCGGTCATCCCGAACCTTTTAATCTTGAATATGTCGGCATCGGGAACGAGGATAAAATCACCCCCGAATTTGAAGAGCGATTCAAAGAAATTTATGCTGCTGTAAAAGCAAAACACCCCGAAATTACGGTTATCGGAACAGTCGGGCCATTCCACAGCGGCGAAGATTTTGACAAAGGCTGGAAAATTGCCAACGACCTGAAATTGCAGATGGTTGACGAGCATTACTATGTGCAGCCCGAATGGCTGATGGCTAATGTGCACCGTTACGACAAATATCCGCGGACTTCGTCGAAGGTTTACCTGGGAGAGTATGCCTCGTGGGGCAACAAACTGAAAAACGCCATTGCCGAAGCTGCTTATTTAACCGGGCTTGAACGCAACGGCGATGTGGTACACATGGCATCGTACGCTCCGCTGCTGGCTAAAAAGGGTTTCACGCAGTGGGCCACCGATATGATTTTCTTCGACAATGTGAATATTCTTCTCACGCCCAATTATCATGTTCAGAAGATGTTTATGACCAATCAGGGCGAAACCTGGTTCGATAAGGTAATTTCGAAAAATGAAGCCGATACCACTTTGGCTGCATCGTGTGTTCAGGACACAAAAACCGGGGACATTATCCTGAAAATGGTGAATTACAGCGAAAACGGCAAACCCATGAAAGTTAACCTGGGCAGATTTGGTAAGATTGCTCTGCAAGCCGAAAAAACAGTATTGAGCGGACAGCCCGGCGACGAAAACACTTTCGAAAACCTTCAGAAAATTATGCCGGTAACATCGGTTGCCGAAGTTTCAAAAACTTTTGAATATACTTCTCCGCCGATGTCGCTGACAGTGTTCAGGATTAATAAGAAGAATTAAACTTTGAAACATAAAGGATTATAAAATGAAACCTACATGACAATTTTTAGACACCTACGAGAATGAAAATTGGGTGGGATGCTGGCGGCACCATTTTTATTTATGATTCGTAATTTAGTTCTGGCATAAGCCACATAACTAAAAAAACGATAGAGATGGAAACACCGCAAGTAAGTTTTAAACAAGTCGTATCGCGAGGATGCGGGCTTGATGTGCACAAGAAAGTGGTAGTAGCTACCATTGACGGAGAAGGGTTAAAAAAGCAGACCCGTGAATTTGGCACCGTCACGAGTTCTTTGAAAGAATTGAGAGATTGGTTATTGGAGAATGGGATAACGCATGTTGTGATGGAGAGCACGGGGGTATTCTGGAAGCCTGTTTATAACATTTTGGAACCGGCTGGGATAACGGTTTGGGTTGTGAATGCGGCGCATGTGAAAAACGTTCCGGGGCATAAGACCGACAAAAAAGACAGCGCATGGTTATGTAAGCTGTTGTTGGCCGGGCTGCTCAAGCCGAGTTATATTCCGGCAAAAGAGCAGCGTGAATTACGCGATTTAACACGCTACCGGACAAAATTGGTACAAAGCAATGCCTCGAACAAAAACCGGATTATCCGGATTTTGGAGGATGCCAACATCAAGTTGTCGAGTGTGCTGAGTTCCACAAGCGGGGCGGTAGGCACAAAGTTGATAGACAAAATCTGTGATGGAGAGGAAATTACCATGCAGGATGTTGAGGAAGTTTATCACAAAAAACTGGTGGCTACCAAAGAAGAAATCTTTGAAGCCTGCCAGGGGTTTATTACCGGGCACCACATTTACATGCTTCAAATCATCCGCCAGGAAATTGCAGGGACACAACAAACCATTGAAAGCCTGACCCTGCGGATAAAAGAAGTTTTGTCGCCATACGAAAATGCGTTGGAACTGCTCAAGCAAGTTCCGGGGATAAGTTCCAGAAGCGTTGAAGACCTTGTAGCCGAAATCGGGTTAGACATGGGTGTTTTTCCAACCGAAAAACATTTAGCCTCGTGGGCAGGCATGTCTCCCGGGAACAACGAGAGCGCGGGTAAAAAAAAAGCGGGCGGACAACCCATGGTAACAAACAAGTTAAAGCTGTGCTGACAGAAATCGCATGGGCAGCCACAAGGACAAAAAACACATTTTATCATGCAAGGTACCACAAACTGGCAGCGCGCAGGGGCAAAAAAAAGGCCCTGATTGCAGTAGGACATTCAATCCTGAAGTCGGTTTATCACATCTTGAAGGAAAATTGTGATTACAAGGAACTTGGGGCAGCATATTTAATCAGCCGTACAGAAGCAAAACGCAAAGCGTACCTTAAAAACGAATTGGGAAAGTTAGGTTATGTTGTTGAATTAAAAGAACTGCCACCTGTAGAAAAAGCAGGATAACAACAAGTCCCCAAACGAAGGCCGATTTTTTCTGACACCCGTTGTTTGCGAATAACACCGAAGCCGAAAATGAAACTGGCCTCAACAGCTAAGTACCCAAGAAAGTGCCATGAGCACGCGTATGAAATTTTAAACTTCTTGGCTGTTTTTTACCTCTACCTCCAAAAACCCTGCATTTGCCTCAAAGACAAGTGCTATATTTTTTTTTGTCTTTCAATTTTAAAATTGTTGATTTTAAACAATATGTGGGCTTTAAAAGCTCATTTTATAGAAATTATTTACGTATGAAAAAACACATTATTTCAATTGCACTGTGCGTTTTGCTCGCAAATGCAAACTTTGCCCAGAATACGGTGGTTGAAGATTTCAAACCTTCGGAAGTCAACCAACAGGGGAAGCAATTTCCGCAGGTAAATTCTGAAGGAAGGGTGCGTACTCAGATTTCGGCTCCCAATGCCAATAAAGTTCAGCTTGATATTGGCGGGGTAAAATACGACCTTGTGAAAGATGACAAAGGTGTGTGGACTGGCGAATCGGCTCCGCAGGACGAAGGTTTTCACTACTACCAGTTAAACATCGACGGCGCTTCGGTACCTGACCCGGGTACCCGCTATTTTTATGGCGCCGGCAGGTGGGGCAGCGGTATTGAAATTCCATCTGCCGACCAGGATTTTTATGCAGTAAAAGATGTTCCGCACGGACTGGTAAGCGAAAACATCTATTTTTCAAAAATCACCAATGCGTTTCGCCGCTGTTTTGTGTACACCCCGGCTGAATATGCACAGAATCCGCAAAAACGCTACCCGGTGCTTTATTTGCAACACGGCAGTTTTGAAGATGAAACAGGTTGGGCATCGCAGGGAAAAGCAGGCCTCATTCTCGATAACCTGATTGCCGAAGGTAAAGCTGTTCCGATGATTATTGTGATGGACAACGGCTATGCCTACAAACCACAAACCGGCGAAAACCCGGGTCGTCCGGTTTCGGTTTTCGAAGAGGTGATGATAAACGAAATCATACCGATGACTGACGCAAAGTTCCGCACCATTACCGACCGCGAACACCGCGCCATTGCCGGACTTTCAATGGGTGCCAATCAAACCATGCGCATCATTATGAATAATCTCGATAAGTTTGCTTCTTATTGTGGTTTCAGTGGAACATCGAATTACCCAAGTACTGCCGAAATTGACCCGGCAACTTTTCTGGATGGTAAATTCAACGACGGAGCAGCCATCAACAAACAGATAAAAGTTTTCTGGCTGGGTCTTGGAACAAAGGAACCCAATCCTTTTCCCGGTTCGGTGGGTGCTTTCCGCAAAATGATGGAAAAACAGGTAATTAAATACGTGTATTACGAATCGCCCGGAACAGCCCATGAATGGCTCACCTGGCGCAGGTCGCTGCATCAGTATGCTCAGTTATTGTTCAAATAAATTTTAACAATCAATTCAAATACTGTATAACCAAAAAGATGAAAGTACTATTTACCGGGAAAATCTTAAAATCAGCCGCATTAATTGCAGTTTGTTGCACCTTTTCTGCTGGATATGCAAAAGCACAGTTAATAGAGAATTCAATTGCCGCGCCATCAAACATCAGTCAAAACCAGTGTCCGTGCATCATGCCCGACAACAGTGTGGTTTTTCAGGTAAAAGCGCCCAATGCGCAAAAACTGCAGATTGACCTCGGGAAAAAGTACGACATGGTAAAAGACTCAGCAGGGGTGTGGTCGGTTCGCACTGAACCCATCGTGCCGGGTTTTCACTACTATTTCCTGGTGATTGACGATGTACCTGTTGCCGACCCGGCCAGCCAGTCGTTTTTTGGAACCGGGAAAATGGCGAGCGCCATCGACATCCCCGAAAAAGGGGCTGATTTTTACACGATAAAAGATGTGCCGCACGGTGCGATAAGCTCAAAGTATTACTTTTCAAAAGTTACAAATGATTGGCGCAGGCTGTTTGTTTATACGCCTCCGGGTTACGATGTAAATACCGCCGAAAAATACCCGGTGGTTTATATTCAGCATGGTGGCGGCGAAGACGAAACCGGCTGGGCCAACCAGGGAAAAACCGACATCATTCTTGATAATTTAATTGCTGAAGGCAAGGCAAAACCGATGCTGGTAGTGATTGCCAACGGAAATGTGCGTGCCGGTGGCTGTGGTTACAGCAGCGAAGGAATGGCCGCATTTAAAAAGGAGATGACACAAAATATTGTGCCGTTTATCGACCAAAACTACCGGACATTGCCCGATGCAAAAAACCGTGCAATCTGCGGTTTGTCGATGGGTGGTGGACAGTCGTTTTATGTCGGGCTCGAAAGCCTTGATGTGTTTGGCTCGGTAGGCATTTTCAGCTCCGGAATTTTTGGTGGAATCAGAACTTCAGGAAGCGGGTTCGATGCCGAAAAGGAGATTCCCGGGTTGCTTACAAAATCGGCTGAGTTCAACCAAAAACTCGATTTGTTTTACATCTCCTGCGGCGAGCAGGACATGCGCATTGAGTACACCAAAAAAGCAGTGAAAATCATGCAGGAAAACGGGCTCGAAGTAGAGTTCAACTCTTTTGCCGGCGACCACGAGTGGCAGGTTTGGCGGAAATCGCTGCACGATTTTGCTGCAAGGGTTTTTAAATAAAAATAAGACTAACATTAACTAATAAACAGCATCGATTTTATGAGAAAACATTTGATTTATATCGTTGGATTTCTTTTTGCAGTGCCATTTGGAATAAGGGCCCAGCAGGCCAATGTCAATCTCGATTATAATCCGCAGAAAAACACAGAAGGACTGAATCCGTTCAGCGCACCGGTGAATTCGCCCGAAGTTCGCGACGACCATACTGTTACATTCCGGCTGAAAGCGCCCAATGCGCAAAAGGTGGTTTTGCCAACAGGAGCCATTTATACCTGCAATAATCTGGGAAAAGACCCGCTGCCTTTTACCAAAGGCGACGACGGAATCTGGACTCTGACCATCGGGCCGCTTAAACCCGATATGTATGCCTATCATTTTAATGTCGATGGTGTTCAGATTGCCGACCCGAGCAATACTTACGCAGCTTTCACAGCCATGCCGCCGTACAGTGAACTGATTGTGCATGGCGACGGTCCTGCTTATTATGACGCCAAAGATGTTCCGCACGGTGCGGTAACCCGCCAAGTTTATCATTCCGATGTAACCAATGGCGAACGCGAACTCTATGTTTACACACCTCCCGGTTACGACCCGAAAAAGGAATACCCCGTTTTGTACCTGCTGGGCGGAAGTGGCGAACTGCCCTCAAACTGGGTGTACGACGGCAGGGTGAATTTCATCTTGGACAACCTGCTGGCCGAAGGAAAAGCGCAGCCGATGATTATCGCGATTCCCAACAACCAGGTGATTCACCGCAACCATCCGAAACATACCGAACTGACTTTCGATATTTTTGAAAAAGAGATGCGGAACCATGTGATTCCGTTTGTCGATAAAACCTACAAAACCATTCAATCGCCGCACGGGCGGGCCATTTCGGGTCTGTCGATGGGCGGCCGTCATAGTATGTTTGTGGGGTTCCGCTCGCTCGATTTGTTTGCCAACTTTGGCATTCTCAGCGCAGGCGACACCAATGCGGAAACCACACTCTCACAGTTTTTAAACGACCCGAAAGTAAACGAAAAGGTGGACTATCTTTTTGTGGGTCAGGGTACTGAGGAAGCCAACGGTTTTATGGGACAACGTTGTCTGGTTTTGCATCAAGCGCTGGAAAATCACAAAATCGAACACGAATATTATGTGGGCGGTTATGGTGGCCACGACTGGAATACCTGGCGCCATTTAATGTATTATAGGTTTTTACCAAACCTTTGGAGGAAATAAAAAATGAAAGATTGAACGGAAAAATGATTTTTCAGGATTCACTTTGTGGTCCTCTGTGCAAACTCCGTGATACTCTGTGTAATTTTTAAGAATTATAACACAGAGATTCACGGAGAAAACACAAAGTTTCACGAAGCATCCGTTGAAATTAAAGATTGCATAAAAAATGAACTTCAAAATAGAATGATAAATTAAAGTTTTATAGGATTGAAAATTAATGATATAACATGAAACAAATCAAACTTTTACCTTTTGTAGCACTGGCCCTGATTTTGGGAGCCTGCACAAAACTTCAGCCCAACCAGGTAAAAACCGAACTGGGAATAGTTCAGGGAACCATTGAAGACAGTTTGCGGGTTTTTAAAGGAATTCCGTTTGCCGCGCCACCCGTGGGCGATTTGCGCTGGAAAGCCCCGCAACCCGCAGCGTCCTGGGATACCGTATTAATGGCCACAAAGTATGGTCCCGCTGCTTTTCAGGGTGGAAATCCGCCTTCAGGAAAAAGCGAGTACCTGAACATCTGGACACCCGCAAAATTGGCTGAAGAAAAACTGCCGGTGCTGGTATGGATTTATGGTGGTGGTTTTAGTTTTGGCTCCACTGCCGAACCGGGTTACACCGGCGAAGTCCTCGCAAAAAAAGGTGTTGTATATGTGAGCATCGCATACAGGGTAGGCCAGCTTGGGTTTTTGGCCCATCCTGAATTGAGTGCCGAAAATCCGAATAATGTTTCTGGGAATTACGGTTTGCTCGACCAGATTGCCGGGTTGCAGTGGATTCAGAAAAATATTGCAGCTTTTGGCGGAGACCCTAACAAAGTGACCATTTTTGGTGAATCGGCCGGTGGAATTTCGGTAAGTATGTTGTGCGCCTCGCCGCTCGCAAAAGGTTTGTTTCATGGCGCCATTTCGCAAAGTGGCGGCTCGTTTGGCCCTACCCGCAAAATAACTTACCCGGGCGAAAACATGAAAACCCTCGCCGATGCTGAGGCCGATGGCGTGGCTTATGCCGAAAAACTGGGTGCAAAATCGATAGCCGAACTGCGTGCCATTCCAGCCGACAAACTTCCGCTGGGAATGGGGATGGGTGGCGGCTGGCCAATTACCGATGGTTATGTTTTGCCCGATAATCAAATAAGGATGTATGAAGCCGGAAATTTTAACGACACACCGGTTTTGGTGGGATACAATTCTGACGAAGGCGCCAGTTTTACACGCACTCAAAATCCGGCAGAATTTATTCAGTCGGTAAACGAACGATACGGAAAGTATGCTGATTCTTTGTTGGCGGCTTACCCGGTAACAGAAACTACTGTTCCGAAAACCGCCCGCGACCTTTCGCGCGACGCCGCTTTTGGCTGGCACACCTGGAGCTGGGCGCGATTGCAGGCAAAACAGGGCAAATCAAAAGCGTATTTGTACTATTTCGACCAGCACCCGGAATACCCGGAAGATTCGCCGCGCTTTGGTTACGGTTCGCCACACGGACAGGATGTGGCCTATGTTTTCGGGCATCTCGATAAATCAAATCCCGAAACCACACCTTCGGACATTGCAATCTCGGAAGCGATGGTAACCTACTGGACCAACTTCGCCAAATTTGGTGACCCCAACGGTGACGGAATGCCGGCTTGGAATGCATTCAGCGATGAAAATCCTGAAGTGATGTATTTCAGTCAGACGCCAAAACCCGGTCGGGTGCCAAGCGCTGAGTCGCTGAAAGTTTTGGATAACTATTTCAGATGGCGATTAACACCAGAAGGCGAAGCTTGGGCAAATGAGGGAAAATAATCAACAAGGAAAACTATAAAACCAATGAAAAGGATTTCAGCGATTATCGTGTTTACTCTTCTGCTGATGGCGGGAGGAAATATTTCAGCACAAGACCCTAATTTTCAAATCTACCTCTGTATCGGGCAATCGAATATGGAAGGCGATGCCCGTGCCGAGTTGCAGGATTCAACCGTCAATCCGCGCTTTCAGGTGATAGCGGCTGTGGATTGTGATAGAAACGGCCGAACAAAAGGCATTTGGTATCCGGCAGTTCCGCCGTTGTGCAGATGCCGGACAAATCTGGGTCCTGCAGATTATTTCGGGAGAACCATGGTTGAAAGACAAACCGAAAATGTGAAAGTGGGCGTGATTGTAGTGGCCGTTGGTGGTTGCAAAATCGAACTTTTCGACAAGGAAAATTACCAGAGTTACACCGAAACCGCTCCGGGCTGGATGAAGGGAATGATAAAGGAATACGACGGAAATCCATACGGAAGGCTGGTGGAAATGGCAAAACTGGCGCAGAAAGACGGCGTGGTTAAAGGCATTTTGCTACATCAGGGCGAATCGAACCCGAACGACAGTTTGTGGACCCGGAAAGTAAAAGGTGTTTACGACAACCTGATGAAAGATTTAAATCTCGACCCGAAAGATGTACCGTTGCTGGCCGGCGAAACCGTTCATGCCAACCAACAGGGAATTTGCGCCGGAATGAATACCATCATCGCAACCCTGCCGCAAACATTGCCCAATTCGTATGTAATTTCTTCGGCTGGATGTGCCGACGGGCCCGACAATCTGCATTTCAGCGCTG
>JBBIVS010000067.1:0-6569 GCA_037439605.1 Draconibacterium sp.
CCTCATATAAAACAGTTAGTCCGTGTGGTTGATGTTTTCCTGATGGTGGTTTAATCTGTGTATTGTTTTCTTTCATTCTTTTTAAAGGTCAAAAACCAAAAGTCACAAAAAACAGGGGTTTTCAATCTGACCCTGAAAACCCCTGTTAACCTATTTTTAAAGAAACTATTTGCAGTGTTTCTGATGAATTGTCGTCAGTTACTGCTTTTCTGCACCACATTCCCTTTAATCATTAAAACCACTTCCGAATTTTTTGCATTCGAATAAACGGTTATTGTTTTGGTAAACGCACCAATGTTTGCCGTATTATACACAACTTTAATTGATCCTTCCTTGCCGGGTTGAACTTGTTCATGGGTCCAACTTGGCACTGTGCAACCGCATGACGACCGAACATTGTTGAGGATTAAAGGTGTTTTGCCCTGGTTGGTAAACTTAAATTCAAAAGCGCCGTCAGCTCCCTGTTCAATTGTACCATAATCATGAACGGTGCTGACAAAAGCAATTACAAGCGTTGTATCAGCGGTTTGTGCTTTGGCATGTACAGTAATGGCAAACAACAAAATGGCCGAAAAAAGAAATGTTTTCATAATTTTTTAATTTAATGTTCAAATATTGGTTTAACATATTTCATCTCCAATAATTTGCAAATGTATATGCAATTTATCCTGGTTGTACATAAAACTGACTGTTTTTTTTAAACCTGAGTAAGTTATTATCTCCACCTGTTCGCCAAAGCCACCAATGTAAGCTTTACCGGAACTTCTACCAAAACACCCACAACTGTAACCAAAGCGGCTGGCGATTGCAGTCCGAACAAGGCAATAGCCACAGCCACAGCCAGTTCGAAAAAGTTACTGGCACCAATCATCGATGCAGGAGAACAAATGGCATGTGGCAATTTTAATTTTCTGCTACCAATCCAGGTAACAATAAAAATGAAATAAGTCTGCAAAACCAGAGGAATTGCCACCAGTGTATTGTAAGGAATTTCAACATTGGTTATTCCAAGAAGTAAGCCCACAATTGGAACAAAAGCAACTAAAATGATAAGGTCGTTCACTGAAACCTGGACAAGCATATAATTTGGATCTCCATCGGTGAGGTAACTCCATACAAAAACCATAGCTGTGCAGGGCGCGGCGCCCAGTAATATAGCGCCGGCAATATATTCACCTGCCAGTTCGGGCGATATAAAAGCTGCATATATTTTTGTAAAGAAAATACATGCAAAAAATGCCCTGGTAAATGGCCTTATGAACCAGTTGACCGCTACTGTAAGTATTAAACCTTATCCATGATTGACTACTTTTTTGCAGAAACTGTAATACTGTAAATTCCTGCACCCGATTTTTCAAAAGAACCAAGTTCCCCTGCAGTTATAAATTCCTTTAAAACCGAAACAGGCACTTCAATCTTTCTTTCCTTGTGAACCTGAATATCAGTGAATCCCTGATTTTTGATTATCCCAATATAATCTTCCTTTTGCAAAGCACCTGACACACAACCTGCATACATTGCAGCCGATTCCTTCAAACCATCAGGTAGTTCTCCTGACAAAACAACATCGGAAATGCAAAAATGGCCGCCTGGTTTCAGAACCCTGAATACCTCCGAAAATGCACGTTGTTTGTCGGGGACAAGGTTTATAACACAATTTGAAATAACAACATCAAAAATGTTTTCCGGCAGAGGCATTTCCTCGATGTCGCCTTTTATAAATTCAATATTGGTAAAACCTGTTTTTGCAAGGTTGGCATTGGCTTTTTCAATCATTTCATCGGTAAAATCAATTCCGGTTACCTTGCCTGATTCGCCAACAATGTTGCGGGCTGCAAAACAGTCGTTTCCGGCGCCCGAACCCAAATCGAGAACTGAATCACCTGCTTTTATTCGGGCAAACTCAGTTGGAATTCCGCAACCCAACCCCAAATCAGCATCAGGATTATGTCCTTCAACATTTTGGTATTCGTCGCCAATCATACTTATTCCCAATTCACCACAACAACTATCTGTTCCACAGCAGTCTGCCTGCTTTAAAAGCACACTCTGACTTGCAATCTCTCCGTATTTTTCCTTAACAATAATTTTCAAATCTTCTGCTTTCATAATTGTGGTTTTATTTCGTTGATGTAAAAATTCCAAAATCCTTCCTTTATTTCATCGCGTACCCTGTAATATTCACTTTCAATAAATTCCGGGGTACCAACAGCGTGCGAAGGATCATCGAAACCAATGTGCAGCCGGTGTTTCATTTTACCCAAAAAAGCCGGGCAGTTTTCGTTGGCGCCGCCGCACACTGTAATCACATAATCCCACTCTTCGCCGAGGTATTTATCTACCTGATCGGAGGTGTGGTGGCTAATGTCAATTCCTGCTTCTTTCATCACTTCCACAGCTTTGTGGTTTAGTTTTCCCGATGCTTCAGTACCGGCTGATTCCACTTGTAAACGGTTGTCAAATGATTTTAAAAAACCATGTGCCATCTGGCTGCGACAACTGTTGCCAGTGCATAGAATAAGTATTTTCATCTTGTAATTTGTAAAATTGTTAAATTGCTAAACTTTTATATTTCAAAATGTTCTGTTAAAATTAACTTCATCAAGGTTAATAAGTTTGTTTATCTTATTATAAATCAATGCCATCAAGGTTTAAAAACGAAAAGAATAGGCTTTTTCTAAAGCCAATGTTAAAGTATTTTTTATGAATCATTTTCTGATTCAATCATTTACTTTATAATCCTTCATTCTTGCATTATAGCATTCTCGCATTCACGCATTAACCGCATTTATCACACACGTAACCATCATCCGGTTGAATGTCTTCAAGAAAAGATACCAGCAGTTCTTTCATCTCCTTTATTCTCTCCGGTTCAAGACAGTATTTGGTTCTTACACCTTCAATGTGTCCCTGTATCAATCCGGCATTTTTTAATTCAGTTAAATGCTGGTTAACCGTGGTGCGGCATAATGGCAATTCATCAGAAATATCGCCTGTGATGCAATTTTGGGTTTGAGATAAAAACTGTAATATTTGTAAACGTGCCGGATGTGCAAGCACTTTAAAAAGTTCTGCTTTTTTGGTAAGTCCTTTTTCAAATAAACCGGTTTTCGATTGTACCATCTTAATTTTATTTGACGTATTTATACGTCATATTTTTTACAACCGATTTAAAAATTTATTGATTTAATGAATCGGAATATGAAACTCCCCAATTGTTTGATTAATTTTAATCGGCTTTTATAAATTTACGGTCTGCAAACGGATTATTTCCATTGATCACTTTCAAAAAATAAATGCCCGGTTTCAAATTTTTCACATTAATTACCGTCTGGTTCAATCCCTCTGCTGTTAGTTCTTGCGAATAAGTTACCTGTCCCGCGATATTCATAATTTCAATAACTATTGTTCCAGTAACCGCATTCCCGAAGTTTAACATCAGCAAATCCTTCACCGGGTTGGGATAAACTTCGAGCTGCTGTTTTTTGATATTCCTGATGCCTGTAATGCTTTTCAAAACTTCAACCTGCTGTGTGTATTCCGTAAAATTGCTGCCACTGACTGCTTTCAGTGTAACATTGTATAACCCGTCATTTTCGAAGTTATAGTCAATCTCTGCACCTTTAACAACCTTTCCATCACCAAAATCCCATTCATACTCTATCTCGTCTTTGGGAGAAATAACAGAGAATTTATTTTTTCCGTTGGTAGTAGTAACCCGCCACAAGGGTTTCGATAACAAGGTAAAAGATGCGTTTTTCTGACAAACACCCTCAATAATTGCCTGAACCGAATAGGGCTTGTCGGGGCATAAATTATCAACAGTGCTTCCCGTGCGGCCATCAGACCAAAGGTATTTGGCCTCCTTCATCTCCACTCCCATTTCATCGAGCAGTTTAATCGTTGCCTTTCCGTTGCATTTTTCGGTTGGGTCGAAAAGTAAAAGATTCATTGCTCCTTTGCAGGTTGCCAAAGGAACAGGTAAAACTGTATGTTTAATGATCCGGGTTTCAGTGCATCCGGCAGCAGTTGTAATTGTACATGAAACTTCATATATACTGGGTTTTTCAAAAGTATGTTCAGGATTTTTCTGATCGCTGTATTTTCCATCGCCAAAGTTCCATTTCCATATTTTTATTTCAGCCGGACTAACTGCAAAAAACTGGAACGTACCCGGATTCCCTTCCTTTGGTCTGACAACAATATCAAATTTACACGAGGGATCGGTTTCGCCTTCAAACTGTGCTTTTACTTCGCCATAACAAACTTTTCCGTTTTTATCAACAACCTTGAGATTAACAACCCATATCCCAGCCTTTTTAAATGCGTATGTCGGCGTCGCCAATTCCGAAATTCCGCCATCGCCAAAGTACCAGTAATATTTCGAGTCGGCGGGTTGCGTTTCTGTCGAAAACGTGTAACTCACCGGTTTTGCGTCATTCTTTTTAAAATTAACCGGAAGTTTACAAACGGTGGGCACAACAATTTCGGCAATCTTATAAATTTTGGCCGAAATTCCTGAAGCACAACCCGAAGGTTTTTCTTTTACAAGTTCGTAAGCAAGTTCTATGTATTGTCCGTCTTTAAACTCAAAAGCAGGCACTATTTCAACCGGAGCCAGAACAGTTCCGTTTTCGAGATAAATTAAAAGCCGGCAACCATCATTTGTACCAGGCATTTTTACTTTGCCTTTCCCCGAAAGGATAACAGGAGCAACTATAATATTTGCTCCTTCAAACCTTGACTTTACTTCACCGTAACAGCTTTTTCCATCAGGAGTTACAACTTTTACCTGAACCAGGTAAGTGTTGGCTAACCTGAATGTATGGGTTGGCGAAGGAGAATCGGAATTGGTATTGTCGCCAAATGACCAGTAATATTTAGCACCCTCAGGAGCCGGGTCGGTTTTGAATGTATATGAAGGTGGCAGACTCTTATTCATTGAAAATAAGATTTTAACCGTACATTCGGTTTGCGCGGATAAGCCTGAAAAGATAAATACGACCAGAAAAAAAGTAAAAATATTTCTCATAGCGCAAGTTTTAAATTAATAATTCAATAATCTTGATACGTCCCTGAATGCCATAAAGATACTATGTTTTAAATATAAAAAAAGAAAATTCTAAATTATTTTACCCTAAGTAAACCCTGAACGGCATTTTTTTTACCGGGATGAATATCAATGATTATCGATTCCGTAAATCATTCTCAAAGAGTGCTCTATGGTCGGGGCTATTTCGTTTATGTATTCTGTGGTTGCTTTTACACTTCCCGGCAAACAATAAACAAGGGTGTTGCCAATAACTCCGGCAATGCTGCGACTCAAAGCTGCATTCGGATTAATGGTTCCGTATTTTACCCTGATGAGTTCCATGATACCCGGGATTTCTTTTGTTAGCAAGGGTTTTACCGTTTCGGGGGTGATATCGCGGGCGCCGATTCCTGTTCCGCCGGTGGTGATGACAATATCTGTTTTGTCATTCACCGCCTTTAAGATTTCCTGTTCCAGTAACAGTTTTTCGTCGGGCAAAACAATTATTCCGATGTTGAAATGTCTGTTTAAAGCTGAAAAGTGAGTGCTTAGCGATCTTTGAATGTTCGGGCCGCTTTCGTCCTTATACATTCCTTTGTGGGCTCGGTCGCTGAGGGTGATAATTTTTATTTTTATTACACGGGGAACATACTGAAAAACCATTCCGGGCTTCACTTCACCACCCCGGATAACGCGACAAAAAATGCCTTCGAGCGGCATAATGCAATTCCCGATTTGCTTGCCGATGGCACAGGTATTATGGCATTTTTTGCCAATTTGTGTTACTTCCAATGCAATTTCGGTATTGATGAACTTGTCGAAAAGTGCAGTTTTGTGGAGTTCTATTCCTCTTGTTGTTAGATTTTCGGCAAAAGTTCCGGGAGGAAAAGATGCGCCTGCTGTTATTTCGGCTTTTTCGATACTTTCCTGTGCCAGCAAGCTTACCTGCCGGTGCCAGTAACCGGCATGCGCATCGCCCACAATCCCGGTTTCATTCAAAACAATCGAATTTACAGGCGTTTTTACCACGCCTTTTTTTTCTGAAATATTGACTGAAAGAATTTCTATCGAATTCATAAATCTGTTTTTTCTTTTGACAATAATCGTAAATCGGAAATAACCATTGCTTTGTCAACCGCCTTGCACATATCGTAAACGGTAAGCAGGGCAACACTTACAGCTGTTAATGCCTCCATTTCAACTCCCGTTTTGCCTGTACATTTTACCACACTTTCCACAGTTACACCATTTTCATTCAGCGTTGCTTTTACTTCAACTTTGGTCAGCATTAAATTGTGACAAAGCGGTATCAATCGCGGTGTTTCCTTGGCTGCCTGAATACCGGCAATTTCGGCAATGGTTAAAACGTCGCCTTTTTTCATCAGGTTTTTACTGATTAATTGTAGCGTCTGAGGCTGAAGTTGAATAAAACCCGATGCTTTTGCCACACGATTTTGGCTGGGTTTGTCGCCCACGTCAACCATATTGGCCTTCCCTTCGTTATTAATGTGCGATAATTCATTCATTATTTTATCCT
>JBBIVS010000067.1:6592-11053 GCA_037439605.1 Draconibacterium sp.
GTTCCCAAACCTTTCTCCGGTTTAAATTCAACTGCTTGACGGTATGCTTCCAGAACACCTAATTCCCTGATGTTAAACCGCAAACCCGAATGTAAGCAAGGTACAAGAAATCCGTCGGCAGTAAGCCGTAGCCGGTTACAAATATTGCAAATACCACCAGCGCCGCCTTCAACTTCAGAAAACTCCCCCGTTTTCAGGTTCATTTGCCTGATAAACCTGATTTGCAGATTTTTAGCCTTACAAAAATCTCTTACTACTTGTTCGTCCTCTTCGTTTACGCCCGGAATACGCACAAAATTGATTTTTACAGGCAGTAAACCGGCTTCGAGAGCAGCCTCAATCCCGGCCAAAACCTGCTCCAGTTTTCCTGTTCGGCTGATTTTTCCGAATTTATCAGCATTTAAAGTATCGAGGCTAATGTTGATTCTTTTCAATCCGGCTGCTTTTAATTCGCCTGCCAGTTGAGGTAAATACACACCGTTGGTGGTAAGACCGATGTCGGTGATTCCTTCAATTCCGGCAATCATTTTAACAAGTTTGGGTAAATCTTTTCGTACCAGCGGTTCACCACCGGTAAGCCTTATTTTTGAAATTCCGAGTTGAGCGCCAATTTTAACAACCTTCGTAATTTCGTCGAATGACAGGATATCCTCGTGCTTTTTTAACTCAACACCCCCGGCAGGCATACAATAGGTACACCTGAAATTACAGCGGTCGGTAACCGATATCCGCAGGTAATAAATTGAGCGGTTAAAGCTGTCGAACATAAACCAGTTCCCCCTTATTTATTTTTGTTACGCCCGGCTCAATTTCCATCAATGCATTGGCGTTGGTTAGTGCGTTGATGTGCGCAGAGCCATGAAATGGAATTTCCTCTATCAAACCATCATCGTTAATAAAAACAGGCAAGATAATCAACCGGTTGGCAATTTTTTGCCGAAAGTCATCGGCCAAAGCCACTTTAATGCGCAATGGTTTGTAGTTGGCCCCTAACAGTTGGTAAATTACGGGTTTCACTATCAACTCAAACTGAACGAGCGACGAAACGGGATTGCCCGACAAACCAAAACAGTATTTATTGCCATTTTGCGCAAACGTCATCGGGTTGCCGGGTTTAATGCCCGTGCTGTTCCAGAAAACCGTAAATCCCTGTTGTTCCAGTATTTCCGGAATCAAATCGAAATCGCCCACTGACGCGCCTCCCGTAAAAAACACAAAATCACTTTCTTCCGATGCTGATTTAAAAAGTGTCGTCAATTCTTCAAAGTTATCGTTTGCCAAACCAAAATATTTAGCATCGATATTTATTTTGCGAAGCTGCGAAATTAACTGGCTGGCGTTGCTGTTTCTGATTTTGCCGGTTGGTGGTGTTTCCGAAGGTTCAACAAGTTCGCTGCCTGTGGTAATTACTGCAACTTGCGGGATGCCTGTAACTTTTACTTTGCTCTTTCCAGCTCCCGCCAAAACTGCCATTTGAGGAAAATTTATTAAAGTTCCTTTAGGGAGTAAAAGTTGGCCTGATTGGTAATCTTCTCCCCTGGAACAAATGTTTATGTGTGTTTTTGAATTTGTGCACCGCACAAAATTACTCCGGGTAATTTCAGAATCTTCCATTTTGAAAACAACATTGCAACCTGCTGGCACCGGTGCACCTGTCATTATTTTGGCACATTGGTTTTTGCCAATAATTTTCGTTGCAACCACACCTGCCTGAATGGTTTCAACCACTTCGAGTTCGTTTTCTATATCTTCAAATCTGCAGGCATATCCATCCATCGCCGATTTATTGAACGGGGGCATATCCATGTCAGCAAAAACATCTTCACGCAAAATCCGGCCGGGAGCCTCGTTCAGTTCAATTTCCTCAACATTGAAACCGGGTTGCAATGTTTTAATAATTTCTTTTATCTCTTCAAACTTTCCCATTTTTTGGGTGTTAAAATGACCCTATTGTTTTCAAATTGAATATTCTGAACCTCGAAATCAAAATTTTCACCGTCATTATTTACAATTAACGGCGAATATTTCAAGGATTCTGGTTTTACGATTTCATCCCCTTCCCTTTTCACATATAGAAAAAGGCCTGGAGTTACAACTTCGTGTAATTGTACCGACTCGCATACGATTGGTGTTTCGGGCAATAAAGGAAGCAGCTTTTTAAAAGCTTCAGCAATAAATCCGGGTTTCACCATTGCAAAAAACACCTGTTTTGCCCCTGCTTGCAACATCAGCGAACTGTCCTTTGTATTGATTAGACTCTCGTTTACAATTATAAAATGTTCGTTTTCAAATAATACGTCTGCATTGTTGACTGGGTGAAAATGGGGTGAAACTTTCAACCCGGTTATTTCAGCGCTTTTCGAAAAATATTCGATGATTCTGCAGGCAAAAAAAGTTTTGCCCACATTTCTCCCGTTTCCTGCAATCAGCAGCAAATTAGGCATTTTAAAATGACTGTTTCCTGATTGCTTCATCATTTAGAAAAACAGCAGTTTAAAACTGGCAAAGGTTAATACCACCGACAAAGCATATTTCAGCGTTTTTTCAGTTATGCGAAAACTGCCCATGTACGAACCGATAAATCCTCCGGCGATGGCTGCAGCCAACATGAAACCAATTTCGGGTGCAAGCTGGATTCCTTTCGAAATCTGTCCGGTTAAACCGGAAACTGAATTCACAAGAATAAACGCTGCCGAAACTGCCGCTGTTTGTTTTTGAGTTCCCCATTTCAGTAAAATAATGATGGGACTTAAAATTATACCACCGCCAATACCGATTAATCCACTTAAAAAGCCAAGCAAAACTCCTATGATGTAAGCCAAAGGTTTATTTATCCGCCTTATTTCCCCTGCATGGGTTGCTGGTATATATATCATTCTGGAAATGGCGATTAAAAGAAATAATCCCAATATAATATTATATGTTTTCGGATTTATACTTATCATTCCTCCAATAAATGCAAAGGGTACCGAAGTAACGATAAATGGCAGCAACAGCGAAAAACGGAAATGGGAATTGCGGTAGTACGAAAAAAATGCAATGGTTGAAACAAAAATATTTAAAACCAGCGCCGAAGGACGCATAAATTCGGGCGAAAAACTAAAGAGCGCCATCAAAGCAAGGTAACCGCTGGCGCCGCCATGACCGACTGATGAATAGAGCAAGGCCAACAAAAACACCAATAAAAAAAACAGCAATTCCATTTATTTTCAATTTTTGCGGAAAAGAGAAAATGGATAGAAATACTGTTTCTGTTCATTCTTCTCCTTTCCAATTACTTCCGAAATATCTTTTCGGAAAGAGGGAGGACAACCTGTTTCCAGGTAATCCCTTCGGCCAGTGTACCATTTATTTTTCAGGTAAAAAGGCTCGGAGAACTTATTTCAAATATCAGGTTGTAAAACTATAAATTAATCTTCAACCACATAAATAAATTTAGCTCCTTTAAACGAATCGCCTAAAAATAATTAGTTTTATTCAAAAAAAAATGATTCTGAAGTTTGCTTTGGTAGTTTCTATGCTTTTACAGCTTGGAGCGGCCGTTTTTGCTATAACCCTGATACGAAGGACACGATATAATATTTCGTGGATCTTAATATCAACCGGCCTGGTTTTAATGGCAATCAGGCGTTTATTCGATTTTTCAACCTATTTCTGGGAAACAAGTCTGTTTAAAAGAGAGGAAATTAATGGTTGGATTGGTGTGCTTATTTCAGTATTTATGCTTGTGGGGGTAGTTTTTATCCGGAAAATTTTCAATCTTCATGATCAGGTTGAAAAACTTCGGCAGGAAAGCGAACAAAAAATACTTTCTGCAATTATAAACACCGAAGAAAAAGAGAGACAAACATTTGCCCGCGAGCTTCACGACGGTCTCGGGCCGGTATTATCGTCCATTAAAATGACTTTAAGTGCCATAAAACCTGAAACCTTGACCCCCCTGAACCGCGAAATAATCGACAAAGCATTCAATGCTTCCAACACATCGGTAACCACATTAAAAGAAATTGCAAATAATTTAAGCCCTCATCTTTTAAAAAATTATGGTCTGCAAAAGGCAATTGAAACCTTTTCACAACAACTATTTTCTCCTACCAATATTAAATTCGAATCAAATTTGAATTTCAATGAAAATCATCTTTCAGAAGAGATGAAAATCAGTTGTTACCGTATTGTTTCTGAATTGATAAACAACAGTATTAAACATGCAAATCCTACTTTTATCAATCTCGAAATAACTGAAAACGAACAGTTTCTTACCATTAAATATAAAGACAACGGCTGCGGTTTTGGAAATTTTCAAAACGAAAAAAACAGTAAAATCGCAGGAATGGGATATAATAATATTATTTCGCGCACCAAATCGCTGAACGGAAGTTACCACATTGAAACATCGCCAGGCAATGGTTTTTTTGTTGAATTTTATTTCTTTATGTATTTTTGTGCTGAAAACGTTGAATA
>JBBIVS010000068.1:0-2485 GCA_037439605.1 Draconibacterium sp.
ACCGGAAACCTGTCGCCGGTTATCGCCGCTATTCTGATGCCAATCAGCTCGGTTTCGGTGGTTGCGTTTGCCACGTTTGTGACACGACTAACGGGCAAACTAAAACTTTAAATGATGTTACTTTTTAGTAATTCAACATTCGTTAATCATCATTCGATATTCTTCTTATTTTTACGCCTCGAAAAAAGCAAAGCATGATTAATAACAAAAAAGTAGTGGTGGTACTACCGGCATACAACGCAGCAAAAACACTCGAAATAACCTATAACGAAATAGATTTTAATATAGTTGACGAGGTAATTCTGGTTGATGACCGCAGCAGCGATAAAACCGTTGAAGTAGCCGAAAAACTCGGGATTCACCACATTATTCTCCATGAGAAAAACAAGGGTTATGGCGGAAACCAGAAATCGTGCTACAACAAAGCCCTCGAAATTGGCGCAGACATTGTAATTATGCTTCACCCCGATTACCAGTACACTCCAAAACTGATTCCTGCAATGGCAAGTCTGCTGGGCAGCGGATTGTACCACGTGGTTTTAGGCTCCCGTATTTTGGGAAAAGGTGCGCTGGCGGGTGGAATGCCCATGATTAAATACATTTCGAACCGAGGACTGACTTTGATTCAGAACATTCTGATGAATGCCAAACTCTCGGAATACCATACAGGTTACAGGGCTTTTACACGCGAGGTTTTGCAGGCTGTAAACTACAATGCCAACTCCGATAATTTTGTGTTCGACAACCAGATGCTGGCGCAAATCTGGTACGCCGGTTACGAAATAGCCGAAATTACGTGCCCCACCAAATATTTCGACGATGCATCGAGCATCAACCTGAAAAACAGCACCGTATATGCTTTGGGCGTATTGAAAACTTCGGTGCAGTACAGGTTGCAGAAATGGGGATGGATAAAAAACAAAATTTATGAAGCAGCTTAATTGGAATTCAACTCAATTACAAAAGGCGCTGCTTGTAATCATTCCGCTGCTTTATTTTATTGCCGGAAGCTATTTCCGTACGCTCTTAGGGAACCTCTCGTTGCGCTCCTGCGACCCCGAATATATTTATTTCATGAGCGGCCTCACCATTGCCGACGGGGTTATTAAAGTGGGACACATCGACAATCCGGGAACCCCGCTTCAATTGCTTGTTGCCCTTGTTTTCAGAATTGTTTATTTCATTCGCTCAACACCCACGCCATTTCTCGATGATGTGCTTACCCACGCCGATTTATACATTGGCGTTGTTAGCCTTTCGTTAATTGCACTTACTACGCTTTTGTTACTATATGCCGGATATAAGGTGTTTCATTACACGAATAATATTTTTTACTCCATACTAATTCAAACATCTGTTTTTCTGCCGGTTATTTGGTACGACCTTGTTGGCCGAGTGGCTCCTGAACTAATGATGCCTTTCCCGGTTGTTTTACTTACTGTACTCATAATTTCTGTTTATTTCAGAAATGAAAAAATTTCAACAAAAGACCTGCTGTTTTTTAGTTTGCTATCGGCGCTTGGACTGAGCATTAAACTAACATTTCTACCGCTCTGGTTTATTCCTTTCCTGGTAATTGATGGCTGGAAAAAACGTGTGTGTTTTATTGGCCTTTCGTTTGTTTTTTTCCTCATCATGGCTTTCCCGATGACCCTGCGGTTTGAAGTTTTTCTGGGTTGGGTGAAAAACCTGATCATGCATAGCGGCCAATACGGAGGTGGTGATTCGAATATCATCGATTTTACTTCGCTTGGCGCCAATCTGAAAGAACTCTACGGTTACGAAAAAAGGTATTTCTATGTTTTCTTCAGTTTTATTGCTGTTTTGGCAGGCTACCTGATTTATTTCAAAAAGAAAGCTGAAAAAAGGATTTCGCTGATTGGCATTGCAGTAATTGTAACCATTATTCTGCAGGTAATTATGGTGGGAAAACATTATGCACACCGATATTTTATCCCGGTGCTCATGCTTCAGCCACTGCTGGTTTTTCTGCTTGCCGAAATCATCAAGAAGTTTTACCCGAAAAAAGTAACCACACTGCTGATTTCCATCGGTATAGTGTTCTTTTTTATGTGGCAGGTTCAGTTTAACAAAGAATGGCTGCCCATAAAAACAAAGGCAATGGGTACAGACATTGGAAACCGGCTGCCGACATGGCATGTGGCACAGTCGCTCGAAAAAGACAGCTACAAAATTATTGCCTCGCAAAACTACGGGTGCCCGTTTATAGAATACACGCTGATGTACAGCACAGTGTGGGCCAGCCATAAAAAACAGGAAGAGTACAAACCCATTCTGGCCCGGTTGTACCCCGGTGCATACAATTTTTTTACGTGGGACAATACGATGAGGTATTGGGGAGAAAAATTTGATGCTGAAAAAGCAGCCGCCTCGGGAAAGAAAATTTACCTGTATCTCGAACGAAACGAAGAGGAACTCTACAACCGGACCCTCAGCAAATTGCAGGAAGAAAACGGGACGCCAT
>JBBIVS010000068.1:2500-10991 GCA_037439605.1 Draconibacterium sp.
ATGATAAAACTAGGGAAATTATTCTGAAGTTATCGATACAAACCGAACCACTTGATTCACTTTGCAATTAAGGATACTCTTTCTCCCCTTTCAACGCCTTTTCGTAGTCGGGAATTTTTATCATTTTATCGTAGCTTTCGGGCCAGGTTTCTTTACCAAAAATACCCCAGTAAGCTTCTTTCGTCATGCTGTCCCAATGCAACAGCGAAGTGCGGTATTGGCTTGTCTGAAACTGGTTGAGCCAGAGCATTGCAACCAAAACCACTGCCACCGGAATTTTCAGCCAATTTTTACCGGTCCATATTTTCTCTATAAAAGCAGCCAGCGGAAGCGCCATAATTCCGTACATGTCAATCATGGGGCGCGAACCGTAACAACCACCGTACCACCAGCACCACCAGCTGTAAACGATGTAAATATTCAGCACCACAAAAACCAACGCGGGTAAAAACAGTTCTGGTGAGCGTTTCCGGAGCCAGAAAAAACCTGCCAACCCAAAAATCATCACCGGCGTATAAATCAGCCAACCTTTACGAAAACTGAATAACCCGTTGATTACCTGTGGCTGGAAAAAGTAGAATTTCCCCTGGTCCATGTACGAGTTAAACAGAAACTGTCCCGACTGTGCTTTCCAGTAAATCATTTGGGGAACCAGCACCAAGAAAGCTGCACCCACTGCCACAAGAATTATTTTCCAGTTGCCGGTAATGCGGTCGCCTAATTGTTTCAGGCTGTTGATTCCGATGAGCGCTGGAAACAAACCCACCAGGATATTCACCGGGCGGATTAACACAATCAGTCCAGCCAATAAACCGAGGATTATGGAAACAAAAAGCCTCTCCCCGGCCCTCTCCAAAGGAGAGGGAGCAAGAACTTCTACCCACTTTAAAGAAAAATGGATAAAAGCAGTGATAAGTGCGAAGTTATAAACGTGGGTCATGCCGGGCTCAGCAATTACATAAAACATCATGTTGGTGGCAAGCACTAAAAGAATGAGCGTCACCGCGGTGGTTACCTCAGAAACATACCTGAGCAAAATTTTCCGCAGGTATAACAGCCCCACAAACAGGTAAAAAAGTGTGGCAATAAAAATCGACAAACTGTAAGGCCACGAATACCCAAGTGTTGAAACACCCAGTAAATGCGCAGCTCCGTGCGCCACGAGGAAAAACGGAATCCAGAGGATGGCCATTCCCATCGTCATTCGCAAAATAGGTTTGCCAATGGGTGTGGTCTGCAGCCAGATTTGTCCTTCAAAATCAGTCGGCAGGTTTTTGGTGAAATCAAAATTGAGGTCGTTAAAAATGAATGTGGCGGGCAAATAGGCGTAATACATGATTACGTCGTTTTGAATCACCTTGTTTTTGCCCCATGTATCGAGATTTTTCCCATACCAGGCACAAATAAAAATCAGAAGTGCGATGGCAGTTTTTGATATGTTCAGTTTTATCATCAGTTTATTCTTTTTTTCCAACCTGAATTACCGAAACTCCTGCCAGTTGCTGTGTAAAAAAGTCGATAACTTTCCACACCGGAACCAAGGCATTGTAAAAACGCATTTGTCCGCCGGGTATGATTCGTTTCCGGAGGATTGTTCCCGAAACAAACCATCCGAGGATGGCAATAAAATTAAAATACTGGCGGTGAACCACTTTAAAACCGGCACCTTCAATTAACTGCTGGAGCGAACGATGTGTGTAACGCCTCTGGTGGTCGAGTTGCTCGTCGAAACCATTGTACAGCCATTGAAATGCCGGGACAAGAATCACCACTTTTCCACCAGTTTTCAGCATTTTCATGGCATTTTTCAGGGCCTGCACATGGTCGGGAATGTGTTCAACCACGTTCAATGCAAAAATAGTATCAAACTTTTCAATCAGTTCAGGGTGGTTTTCCTCCAGCTTTTTATCCGAGAAATCGAGCCGGTACATGGCCTGCAGATTTGGGTAATTCCCAAAACTTTCCTTCAGCCGCAGGAAATAACTGTTTTCGATGTCGCTCAGCGAAATGGTTGCACCATCGTGAATAAAAAACTGTGAAATGTTGCCAATTCCGCTGCCAATTTCCAGAATCTGGCCGCTGCAGTACGGTTTAATGGTTTCGTACATCCAGCGGTTAAACCGATTTGCTTCTGAAATAACTTCAAGCGTATCGGTTCCGTATTTTGAGTTTCCAAGTATTTCAACCATAATTTAATTACCAGTCTGCTTTGAAATTTCGAGTTTGAAATTGTCCAACAGCACATTCTTTTTATCTAAATTCCAAATGTATGATTTCAAAACAGTTTCATTTTTCAATTGGTCAGGAACTGAAAAAACACATTCTGTTTTGCTCCAAACATTGTTTTCATTAATTTGTTCGTTCAAATCAGCAGTTACATAATGATATGATTTATTATTGATTTCGGCTGAAAAAACTAACAAAAGCCGGTTTGTTCCAATTGTTCCGTTTCTTAAAACATCAACAGAAACCCTTATTTTGTTTTTAAATTCTTTTTGAATTACCTTTTCAGGTACATGAAAAGCCGGACCAAACTCTACATTGTTTAAATCATAATAAACGTTGGTTGTGTCTTTCCCTTTTTTAATAAGTGCTACATTAATGTTATTTACCGGGACAGTATTATTAAAGTCATATTCCTCAATATAATAAATTCCTTTTTCGATTTCATTTTTTTTCATGTCTTCCAGTAGTTGTATGTTGCTTTTACCTGTTTTTAAAACTTTTCTGAAAATAATTATCTTATAATCCAGGTCGCCATTTACTTTAAAAGGAATTACAGGTTCAAAATACTTAACCACTTCAAAATAATTATTGTTTATAATTTTCTCCAGAGGTAACTTCCCTTCGTTTGATGAAAATTGAGCATCCCAGATAAAAATAGTACTATCAGGCAACCCGGTTTCAGGCGAATCGTTATTGCTAAAACCATATTGTACTACATTGGTATCCCATGCATCGATTTCAGTTGAAAAAGCAAAATAAGGATTGTGCATAGCCAGTTTGTGTTTCAGGCTGCCCGATTCTTTGAGCCAGTCGGTTGTACGCTGCAACACTTCGGCAGAAAGGTCGTACCCGATAAGTTTTTTGTAATAATCTCCTGCTGTATAAATAATTGCAACCGAAGTAAGCCCAAGTAAAATAGTTACAATCAGTTTTTTCTTAATAAATCCTGCAACAAAACCAACTGCATACAAACTCATAATTCCGGCCAGCGGTGCACTGGCAGCCATCACCCTGAGCAACCCGGCAGAAGTTTCGCCTTTCCACCACAGGAAGCTGTGAATAAAGAAATACCCCCAAAACGGGCCAAGAATCAGTAAAACTGGCAAAAAGTAGTTGCTATTGAATTTCAGTTTTTCTTTTATCCATAAAGCAGTCAATACTATTGTTCCTGCATATATAAAACCTGTAATTATCTGCCCGGAGAATTCAGGCAACCTCACCAGAAAATAATTCCATTCACCCCTGCCATAAACCGACGGGCCACCCGTTGCGTAAGGACGCTGATTATACAGCCACCAGAAATCGTGGTAATGATAAACCAGACCGATAAAACTGAAAACCAGAAAACCGGTCGCCAGCAACGGAATAGCACGGTACTGTTTTTTTGTGATTAACGCGATAAGAAATAGCAATTCGAAAGCCAGGCCTTCGGTGCGCGCCAGAAAAAGGAATGAAATGACCACAGCCGAAGCATTGTATTTTTCGCTGAAGAACAGGTAAACCGACAAAACCAGCACCAGGCTGAAAACAATTTCTGTCATTCCAGTTGACATCAGCGCAAAATAAATAGGCGTGAAAACTGCCAACACCACAGCAAACCAACCATTTTCGAGTTTCAGTTTACCCGCAAGTTTCCATACAAACCAACCGGTAAGCAAACCCAGCACTGAATTTAAAATTCTGACTGCCACAAATCCAAACTGCGCAAACGGCGCTGCAAATATGGTGTAAACCGGCTTTCCCCAGTGGTCTAAAAAAAGGTGTGGATATTTGAAAGCCCAGCGGGCTATGTTAAAATGAGCATAATTGTCGGCGCCGCCCTCGGGAACCGGTGTTAGAAAAGCCAGAAATACCAAAACAATGCCGGCAATTAACAAACCGGTAATAACAAGTATCTTTTCTGAAATTCCTTTCATTTCGGCTATCAGATTCAGTTTTTATCTGCTGAAAACATTGTATTTCACCACGCAGTAAAGCGCCCTGAAACCATCGCGCCAGCCGATCTTTTTGCCTTCCTCGTACGTACGCCCATAATACGAAATTCCCACTTCGTAAATCCTGATGTTGGGGATTCGTGCAATTTTTGCGGTCACTTCGGGTTCAAACCCAAACCGGTTTTCTTTTAACTTCAGGTTTTTAACGATATCAGCACGGAAAAGTTTGTAGCAGGTTTCCATGTCGGTGAGGTTGAGGTTGGTAAACATATTTGAGACCGAAGTGAGTATTTTGTTCCCGATTGAATGCCAGAAAAACAGTATTCGGTGTGGGTTTCCTCCCATAAAACGCGAGCCGTAAACCACATCGGCCCCAGCTTCAAAATATGGTTTTAAAAGATAGTTATATTCTCTTGGGTCGTATTCCAAATCGGCGTCCTGAACGATAATACAATCGCCAGTTGCCTCGGCAATTCCCCGGTGCAGTGCAGCCCCTTTCCCCATATTTACAGGCTGGTGAAAAAGTTTCATATCAGCCTCAGGATGGTTTTTAATGTATTCATCTATTACTTCTCCCGAATTATCGGTGGAAAAATCGTCAACCAGAATAACTTCCTTTTCGAACCCGTAATTCAAATTAACTTTCAACACCCTGTTTAAAATTTCGTGAATGGTTTTTGCTTCATTATACACCGGTATAACAATTGAAAGCTTTTTATGATTTTCCATGCAAAATGACTGAATAAAAAATAATTGCGCAAAGATATAATTGTTAATAAAAACAACGTGTTGAAACGATATTTATTCTGTTTTTTGTACGCCGGTTACAATCAGATAATTTGTTTTTAAGGATTGTTCCCTTGTTTTTGGGTTGATAAACTGCAGGCTAATCCGGTTCATACCGCGATGTTTGATTTGGTAAACCGTATCAATATTATAATTCATACTTAAAATATCCCTGTATTTTATTTCATTCGTATAAAGCCAGGCGCCTGGTTTATCCATAATACGGTACAATTCATCCCAATCGTCGACATTTTCAACGGGTAGGTGGGCATAAAAAAACAACCCATAATCCTCAATTTTGAAATTATATAACTGTGTGCCTGGTCTGCATTTTTCCTCGTAAATTTTTAAAACCTGCTTTGCACCCTGTAATTTAAATAAATCGGGAATCACTCCTGCATTCAAAAACAGGTTTAGCGCACCAGCGATAACAGTTGTATGCAGCAATATATTTGTAAAACCCGACTTTTCAGGTTTTTTAAAAGCCCCAAAAATAAACTGGCTGCCAAAAACCAAAAGCAACAGAAAAATCCAGCTTTTTCCGGTTGAAAAAAAGAAAAACAGGACAAACATCATTAACACCGAAACAGCCAATAGAATCCGGTGAAACAGAATAAGCTTTTTTTCTGCTGTTCCCGGCGGTTTTTTTAAAGTTTCCATCAACCTTGCCGTAATAACGGCAACAGGCGAAACCGCTATCAGGAAATAATTGGGCGCTTTCCCTTTTGCAATGCTCAGAATTCCAACGAGAAGCAAAACACTTCCCAGCAGGTAAATTCCCTGAATATTTCTGGTTTCAGATTTACCCCAACTTTTTATTTCAGAAAAAATGGCAAAAACAACAAAAACAGTCCAGGGTAAAAATGCCCACAAAGCATTATACAGGTAAAATAAATAATCATTGCTCGAACCTGCATACTCGCCGGTAATACGACCGAAATTGTTGGTAATGAAAAAGAACCTGATTCCCTCAAGACCAAAACTTTGGTAAAGATGAATGAGTGTTGGCGAAATTACAAGCAACGAAATCAGAATTCCCAAAAGCCATTTGAGATGAAAAAGCTGTTTAAAATCTTTTTGATGGATAAGGTAAATTAATACGGCAAAAAATGGTAAAACCGCGCCAATAGGGCCTTTTGAAATCATTGCCAGCCCAACTGCTGCAAAACCTAAAATAAAATTAACTGATTTCTTTTGCTGAAGGTAAACCGCCAGTTGCCATAAAGCCAGCGTTACCCCGGTTTGCAAAACCGAATCGGTATGAAAATCGAAAAAATAGAGAAAATAAATTTGCGAAGTGCCAGTAATCAGAGCTGCCCATTTTCCCGCTACTTCAGAAAAAAGTTGTTTTCCCAACCGGTAAGTGAAATAAATTCCGGCAGAGCCATACAAAAACGGAAACAACTTAAAAGCAAAATTGGAGTTTCCGAAAAGCTGCACACCAATACCGGCCAGCCAGAAAAACAGGTGTGGTTTCTGATCGTATGGTCCACCGTTTATTTTCAGGTTAAACCAGTCGCCCGATTCAACCATTTGGCGTGTGATGGCTGAATACAATCCCGAATCGCCCGTTACATCGATAAACAAACCAAAAATCCAGGCCAGCAGCACCAACAGAAAAGCAAATGCCCATCCGATATTTTCTGGTAATTTTTTCAAAATTTAGCGTTATATTCAGTAAAAGACAAATTAAACGATTAAACCTTAAAATCAATAAAAAGAATAGCTTTTATTCAAAACGAATCGTTTGTCAAAACCTGTAGTGTTTTAATGGCCAGTCAGTTTTTGTAAAGCAATAAACTTATTTAAATTATCGTTTTTGTAAAAGTTTTTACTTTAATTTTGACAAAAAACGAAGTAATGCAAAAAATTGCCATATTCCCGGGGTCGTTTGATCCCTTTCACATCGGGCACGAATCTATTGTTCGCCGTGCAATCCCACTATTCGATAAAATAATTATCATGATTGGATACAACGCCAATAAAAAACCGTTTTTCCCGATTGAAAACAGGATTAAGTGGATAAACCAGGTTTTTGAGAACGTTGAAAAGGTGGAAGTGAGATTACACGATGGGTTAACCGTTGATTTTTGCAGAGAAGTTGGGGCACGTTATATCCTGCGCGGGTTGCGGACCTCGGCGGATTTTGAATACGAACGGGCAATTGCGCAGGTAAATAAAAAAATGCACCCCGAAATTGAAACCACATTTTTGTTGACCCTGCCGGAACACACTCCCATTAATGCCACTATTATCCGCGATATTATTTTCCATGGCGGCGATGCCAGCATGTTTTTGCCCAAAGGCCTGAACAGTGAAGAATTTAAGGTAAACATCAAAAAACCAAACAGTTAAAATGCGTGTTTCAGTCACATTGTTTTTGGCTTTTCTGCTTTTAACAAATGTTTTTGCATCGGTTACCATTGAATGTAAAAACCCGGAATATGCCGGGAATAAACTGGAGTTTTTCTCTTATTCCGACCCCATTTCATCAGAAACAAAACCTGTTTTTACACTCCTTTTTGACCAGGAAGGAAAATCGGTTGCAAAAATTGAAACCACAAATACACAATTTGTATTGTGCGATTTTGGAATTTACCGCGGATTACTTTTTATCGAACCCAACCAGAAAATTATTCTGAAACTTCCCCCCGTGCGGGAAAAATCGTTTGCCGACCAGAAAAACCCTTATTTCGAGCCGGTTTCGTTTTGGTTTGCCACCGAAAATAAACAACAACTTAATAACCAGGTTTCATCGTTTACCTCTCAACTGAACCAATTGACCGATAAATACTTCGATCAGCTTTATTTCAGGCAGTCAAAGCAGATTTACGACTCAGTAGTTTATTTTATTGAAAGGGATTTTGGGGAGATAAAATCTGAACCGTTCCAATTACAGAAAAAGTTATCGCTAAAAATGGTGGAAGTTGATGTTTTTAGGTTAAAATCTGAAGATTATTCGGCGCTGTTTTCGGGAGTGAAAACCCAATTCTGGCTGTATCCCTCGTTCACCAATCTTTTTGATAAAACATTCTCAGGACAGTTGAGTTTCGCAGTAAAATCCGTAAAAGGCAATGAAATACGCAAAGCGGTTAACCAGGAAAACATCGCGTATTTAATTGATTATATAAAAACCAAATATAAAATAACCGGCGAAATGGCCGACCTCGTTTTGTTGAAAATGCTCCACGATGCTTTTTATTCGGGCGATTTTTCTGCAAACTCTGTCAGTCAAATGATAAAATTGGCACGGTTTACCAGCCACCAGAACCCGGTAATCCGCGAAACGGCACAGAATATTGCTGAGAAGATTTCATTTTTGCAAACCGGAAGCGTTGCACCAGTCATTTGTCTGAAAAACTCGGAAGGCGCAAAAACCTGCACCAACTCCACAAAAGGAAAATACAAATACATCCTGTTTGCCGACACCGAAATGGCCGTGAGCCGCGAACATTTGAAGTATCTTTCAGCAATTGATGAGAAGTACGCTAAAAACCTCGAACTTTTTATTGTTTTGCGAAAAACCGATGCAGACCAAATAAAAA
>JBBIVS010000069.1:0-10952 GCA_037439605.1 Draconibacterium sp.
TCCTTTTCTCATTAAACTAACTAACCTAACTAAACCTAAACTTATGAAAATAAACGTAGCACAAAGTTAAAAGCTGTTTTAAATTTGTCCAAACAAAGGTTGTTAAATCATGTTAAAGATAACTTTGAATTAACAAAATTTTATTGTGCAATAAATGTGTAATGAATTGATCCTCTTTGAGCGGGAGGAGCAGAAGGGTCAGCATTAAACAAAGTTCGCAATGCTGCAGCCTGTGCGTAAAAAATTATTTGTTCGTCCCGTATCGACCGGTCAGCCCGCGGGGTGGCCTGTGTAACTCTGCCGCTTCTGTCAACAACAATATCTACAATTATTTTACCCCCGCCCTTTGCTAAATAAACAGGAATGGGTAAACTGACGTGATACCTGTTTTCAAGATAATACACAATATTGCTTTCCCCGGTATAAATTGTATTTTTAATCGAATCGGGGTTCATGCCTTCGGTGGTTTCAACAGGCATTTTAATATCGTTAATATTTAATTTTTCCTTTGATAGCTGATTGTTAACATTCGAAACCAATTGTTTTGCATTATTCACCTCTTTTTGATACTCTTCATCAAAAAATTTATCAGGCGATTTGGAATTATTTTGTAACGACAACCGATTGGAAGCAACATTTGTTAAATTATTGGCTGCGTTATCCCTTGCAACTGTTTCTTCGGTTTTTTGAATATCAGGCGCCTTTTCCTCTTCCGGCAAAATTTCAGGAAATTCTATCACTAAAGGTTCCTCTCTGATGTTTCCCTTCATATCAACCTCCGCCAGTAAAAAAGAGGCTACCAATAGAATATGAAATACCAGTGTCCCGATAACACCATAAATATTGCGCTGATATATTTTGAAAAAATGATTCACACAACAAAAATATAAAATTAACCGCGTTAAAAATTCTGAATTACTTTTCAGGTTACTTTTTAAAATATTATAACTGCAGCATTTACGGACTTTAACGTAATTTAACAACCATTTTTGGAATTGACTTATTCGAAAAACACTAATTTTCAAAATGTTTATTGAAAAATATTTTTAATTGCCAATTGCATTGCTGGTTTTAAGAATTTAAATGAAAAAGATCATATATATTATTTTTATCATTGAATCTTTATTAATGGTTGAACCTGATATGCTATTGGCCCAAACCATGAAAACCGACACTATTTATCAAGCAATTGAAAAACATAATTCACAAAAGCAGGAGCAATTCTACGACAGTTTAAAATACAAGGCAAATCAGCGAAAACTTACCCGAATGATTTATGACTTTTTAGTTACGCCCCCCAGGCCTTATGTTGACAAAAAAGCGCTTGCCTTAAATTACTACAATCAACTGGAAGGAAAAATTATATCGCAAATAAGAATTAAAGCACTTGATGTTTTTGGCCCCACCTTTCAGGACACATCAAGAACAGCAAAAAGTAAGTTTGAAAAAGCAGCCAACAAAATACACACAAAATCGAACCTGAATTCCATTGAAAAACTTCTTTTGTTTAAGGTAGGCGATGTGGTTGACCCTGAAGTTATTTACGAAAATGAACGATTAATCAGATCGTTACCTTACATAAAGGAAGTTAATATTATTCTTGTGAATGATTCAGTATATTCAGGATTTGTAAATGTGCTGATTCTTTTAAAAGACCGTTTTTCATTTGGAGCAACAGGCAATGTAAACGGAATACAGTCGGCAGCATTCGAAATTTATAATAACAATATTTTTGGCGTTGGACACGAAATTGGATTTGTGTTTGCCGGTCATGTTAACAAGCAACCTTATCTCGGTACCGAGACTTACTATAAAATTAAAAATATTAATGGCAAATTCATTGATATTTCGTTTGCTTACCTGAATACTTACAAAAGCGAGGGATTTAAATTCAACTTAAACAAACCTTTTGTAACTCCTTCAATTAAATGGGGTTACGGCGCTACAGGTATGAGAATGTTCCGTGCGAACTACATTTTTCAGAATGATGCTATTTATTCGGACTTACCAATGGATTTGGCTTATTACGGAGCATGGGGAGGGCACAGTTTTCAGATAAAACAGAATCAGCCTGAAAATGCACAAATCGTTTTTTCTGCCGCCTTCAACACGCAAAAGTTCTATTCCCGACCAGAGTTTGATCCAGGCACGATAAACTATTTTGCCAACCGCACTTTTTTACTTTCAGGGTTAACATTCACGCAACGAAGATTTGTGCAGGATGAACTTGTTTACAGTTACGGAATCACTGAAGATATCCCCGAAGGATTTAAAAATGAGATAGTTTATGGTTATGAAATCAGTGAATTCGGAAACCGGCATTATGCACATCTTTTTTTGTCGAACGGAAATTTACTTATCAATAGGAAAGGATACTTGTATATGGCTGCAGATATTGGTTCTTATTACAGTAAAAGAGGTTTTGAACAGGGACAAATTGATGCTCATTTATCTTTCATTTCGAAACAAAAACATGCCGGTGATAAAATATTCAGGTTATTTGCCAAAACCGATTACACAATTGGAATGCACCGTTTGGAAATAGAAAACCTGAACCTGAGCAAAAATGCCAATATCAGAGGTTTTAGAAGCAGGGAGGCCATTGGTAAACAACGGCTAAGTTTAAATCTTGAATATGTTCTTTTTCTTCGGCAACAATTTTACAAATTTAATATGGCGCTTTTTGGATTTACCGACATTGGTGTAATTGGTTCGAACAAGGAGTTTATTTTAACCCAGGACTATTACAGTGGTGTAGGAATGGGAATAAGATTACACAACGAAAACCTGGTATTCAAAACCATTCAGTTAAGGCTTGCATTTTACCCGTTTCCCCCAAGCGACATGAGTTTTATAGGTTTTGTTTTGGAAGAGCAGTCGAAACAACAGTTTTACAGTTTCGAACCAACACAGCCAATGCCGCTAAGATTTGAATAATCCAATCAGATAAAAAGTTCGTTCAGTGCGCCAAAATAATCTTCATCCCATCCTTCCGAAATATTTTCGTACGCCTCATCGGGAATGTTGGTATGCGACAATTCGAGACTGGTACCTCTTTTATGCGGATGCAATTTCATGGTTACGATTGATTTTTCATTTTCACCTTCAAAAAACCATTGCTGTACAATTTTTTTGTTTTCCTCAAATTCGAGATTGATGCCCGAAATGCTGCCATCCCAAAGTGAAAACGCAGTACCCGGAACCGGTTCCATTTCTGCTGCCTCCCCTGTCCATATTTCGAGCATGTTTTTATTAGTCAGCGCATTATAAACATCCTTTGGACCGGCATTCAAAATATAATAACGTTTTATGCTTTTCATCTTTACAAGTTTTTTTCAAATGTAAATTAAATCCCAAAGTTATTTGCCCGGGAACTTATAAATACTGAGTATAACTGAACAGATTAATTCCAAAATATCTTTTTATTTTTGCGTCCATTAATTCAAAAGAATGAGGAAATTAATTAATTACTCGCGGCTTGTTAAGTTTGAGCATACCATTTTTGCTTTGCCATTTGCGCTTGCAGGATTTTTCCTTGGTATGCAACAGGAATCGGCAAATCTGAGTATCAGGTTATTAATAATGGTATTGTTATGTATGGTTTTTGCGCGGAATGCCGCAATGGGTTTTAACCGTTTCCTCGATCGTGAATTCGATAAATTAAACCCGCGAACTGCATCGCGCGAAATTCCTGCCGGAGTTCTGGAGCCAAAATCTGTATTACTTTTTGTTGTTTTTAATGCCCTTTTTTTTATTGTAACCACCTGGTTTATAAATTCACTTTGTTTCTATCTTTCGCCGGTGGCTTTGTTTGTTATTCTGTTTTATAGTTACACCAAACGGTTTACTCCGCTTTGCCATTTTGTGCTTAGTTTGGGCCTGGCAATTGCGCCAATGGGAGCTTACCTGGCCGTTGCAGGCAAATTCGACTGGCTTCCGCTGATGCTCAGCCTGGTTGTTTTTTTTTGGGTCAGCGGGTTTGATATTATTTATGCATTGCAGGACGAAGACTTTGACAGGAACTTAAACCTGAAATCCATACCTTTGTTGTTTGGAAAAAAACAAGCCCTGGACCTGGCGAAAACAGTACATGTCATTTCTGCCGTTTTTGTGGTTATTGTTGCAGTTTTAACACCTGCCAACTGGCCTCACATAACCGGTGCGTTTGTTTTTACCGGACTACTTGCCTACCAGCACACTCTTGTGAAACCAAACGACCTGAGTAAAGTTAATCTGGCCTTTTTTACCACAAATGGTATTGCAAGCTTAATTTACGGTCTGTTGGTAATTGTAGGACTGTACATTTAACGTAAACGTTTCGTATGCTGAACTTTGTGGTTTATTTTATAGGTAAAACCAATAGAGAAGAATTCTCTCATCTGCAATTTGGCTTTTTCACCAATTTTTACATCGTTTTCATCGTACACCGGAAACATTACATCGTCATCGTAAATCAAATGTACAAGCAACCTCATATTCACAAATTCGGTCAATTTCATTACGAAGGTATTCTCCCAGTTAATATCATACTTCTGAAATGGTTCCTTGTAGTTTAAGAACATTTTATATTTGGTTTCATAGGTAATGTCTTTCGTAAGCGATCTTCTCAAAAATAAATCGGCATTTAAACCAGGGTCCCATAAACTTTTCGTGTCTGCATCAATTCCAAACTTGGTCTGGTCAATCATTGCCGTATCGCGCACGTAAACATTTTTCACGGTAAAAGGCGAAAGCAACATGGAGAAATCCTTATTGGGTTTGTATTCCATGCCCACTTTAAAGTACATCCGTGAAGGAGCCATGAAAGCCGAAATTGGTATGGCGTCCTCAGCCCTGGGGTATTGATAACCCTTGAAAAACTGTGTTTCATAGTTAAACTCAGCGCTGTAATACCATTTTTTATATGCACTCACCCCAAATCTTGAAGTGATTTCAAATTTATCATCATTTTTTTGAAGCTGTTCCTTTTTTCCACCCGGCCTAATCCACCCGTTTCTGAATTCACCGCTGTTATCCCATTTTATTTCTCCGTCAGCCCGCCTGTAATTGGCAAAACCTTTTAAAACGATTAATGATGAAATTGCACTTTGTCCACCTTTTTTCCAGTTTTGTAAATAAGTTTGAGAAAAACCAATGTTACCTTCACCGCCAATAATCCATGGTGTTTCAACTTCATAACTTTTCCCAACTGAAGTTAAAGATGATATATTTTTTTCAAGCGACCTGAAATCAAAATCTTTTGTCTCTTTTGGTTTATATCGCGAAATGGTCACTCCATCATCAATGAGCATAAACATGCCGCGTTTGCCAACACTCCGCACCAAAACACTCAGTGAGTCGTTCTGTACATTTTTCAGCCAAAACCTTGAGAATCGTTCGGCCCCGCTTTTCAGCCCTATTTCCGATGAATTTCCTGACAGATTAAATAATGTAATCCGGGTTGAATCAATAAAATCGGCATATTGTGCCAGCGTTTCCAGTACCAATGAAATAGAGTCGTTAACCGAATTTACCACTGCTTCATTGTACTCGCGTAAAACATTATAGTTATTCACCTTAACCGAATCGGTAAAGCGTTTAATCTGGTAATTCAGTTCCTCCTCGAATGCCCTTCTGCCATAAACATTATTCAACGAATCAACATAAACAGCCGTAATTGAATCGTTGTAATTTTTTCTTTTTTGTTCAACATAAACAGTTCTTATACTGTCTAATTTTACGAGTTTCTGAAACGCTTCGGGCGAGTTTAAAACAGAATCGGGGATTACTTCGGGTATCTGTAAATCGTCAGGCATTTTGTATATCGATTGTGCGAAAAGCTGCATTCCTTTTCCTGCCGGAATCAAATTAAGTCTCTCTTCCAGATTGGTTAATAACGAAGAAGGTACCCGGGTTTGCCTGTTCCCGAATTCATTTTGCAACTGGTTGCTTAAATTCGTTATTCGTAGCTGAACTTGCCGATAAGGGTAAAAACCCGGAACACTTATACTATCTTCAATATTCTCGGGTAACCTGAAAACGTAAGTCTGTTTTTGGTGAACAGATTTGAAAATATTTGTAATTACCGAATCAACCGGCTCATCTTCAATAAAGTTGATTAATCCCTTAACATCTTTTGCCAACGATGGTTTTGTAATATACCACTGGTTGTCCTCATAAAAATAACGCTTCAGAATTTGAATTCCCATTTGCAGGGTTTCGTTTTCTTCCTGCTTGTCAGTTGACTGAGCTGCAACCCGAAAGGAGATAATTATAATAGCAAAAAGGAGGAAAAAAGATTTTGCTTTGTCAAAATTCATCTTAATTGTTTTTAGCTTTTTTTACAAAAAACGCAAAAATAGTATTTATGTTATTTTTGATGTATTATTTTAGATGTAAACCCTAAAATGTAACCTAAAAACAAACTAACGCTTTACCATTTCGAATATGGATTTTTCGAAAGCCAGGCATTATAATACCTTGAATCATTGCTTACTTCCTCTCCAATCCATTCAGGCAAATCAACATTTTGATTTTCATGTTTTAACTCAACTTCAGCCATAATCAAACCTTTGTTTTCGCCTTCAAAAACGTCAATTTCCCATGTTAAATTTTTTATTTTTTCTTTAAAACGTGTCTTTTCAACCGGAAAATCAAGACACATTTTTAACAGCACTTCAGCTTCAATTTTTGGAATTTCATATTCAAGTTCAGTTCGAACAATTCCTTTTGACTTACCTTTAATAGTGAGGAATGCCCTTTCATCTGCAAACCTGATCCGTACTGTTCGTTCAGGATCAACTGAAAGATATCCCTGCCTGATTTTTATTCCTTTTCCCGAAGATCTCCATAATTCCTTTTTAATCAAATATTTCCGCTCGATTTCAACCATTGTGACACATTTATATTTATACAATCAAATTAAAAATGCCAAAAATAATTATAATTTTAACCGCATACAGAACTAAAATATTAAACTAAAAAACTATGATTTCGAGGGAAGAAGCCGTAAAACTGCTGAATGAAAATGTATTTTCAGAAAATATGCTGAAACATTGTTATGCCTCTGAAGCCGTGATGCGCGGGATTGCAATAAAACTTGGCAGAAACGAAGAAGAATTTGGTATTGCAGGCCTTTTACACGATATCGATGTTGAAATTACCAATGCCGATCCTTACACTCATGGTCCGTATGCTGAAAAATTACTGAAAGGAAAAATTACGGACGAAATGCTAAGTGCCATTATAATGCACAACGAAGTGGCAACCGGAAAAGAGCGTTCAACTGAATTTCAACATGCACTTGCAGCCGGCGAAACCATTACCGGATTAATTACCGCAACAACACTCGTTTACCCCGATAAAAAAATAGCATCGGTAAAACCAAATTCTGTAACAAAACGGATGAAACAAAAAGCGTTTGCAGCTTCGGTAAAACGTGAAAATATTCTTGAATGCGAAAAAATCGGGATACCGCTTGAAGAATTTGTTGAAATTTCCATCAGCTCAATGGCAGAAATAAGTGATGTTTTGGGTTTGTAATTCGAGTTTTATATTAAAATACTTCCTTAACTTTAATTTTCGAAGTAAAAACAACAATTTAATTTCAATTCGTTTTGCATTTTGAATTGTTTTTTTACATTTGCCCTCGATTTAACAAAAAGAGATGAAATTATTTTCAACATTAATTCTAGTCGTTGTGGTTGTCATTCTTGGGTTTTCCGGGAGAGGCTAGAATATGTTGTAGATTAAAAAAATATTTACGAGCCTTTCCTGAAAATCGGGAAAGGCTTTTTTAATAATATAAAATTTAAAATTCGATACAAAATGCATATACCATTAAGAAGCAACACAACAACACAAGGCCGCAGAATGGCCGGTGCACGCAGTTTATGGAGGGCTAACGGAATGAAGGAAGAACATTTTGGAAAACCGGTCATTGCCATTGTAAACTCGTTTTCCCAATTTGTTCCGGGGCACGCACATCTTCATGAAATCGGGCAATATATTAAGGGACTGATTGAAAAACACGGATTTTTTGCCGCAGAGTTTAACACAATTGCCTTGGACGATGGTATTGCAATGGGCCACGACGGCATGTTGTACTCGCTGCCATCGCGCGATGTCATTGCCGATAGCGTTGAATATATGTGCAACGGGCACAAGGTTGACGCGATGGTTTGTATTTCGAACTGCGACAAAATCACTCCGGGAATGCTGATGGGCGCAATGCGGTTAAACATTCCGACAGTTTTTGTGTCGGGCGGACCAATGGAAGCCGGTACTGTTGGCAGCAAAAAATACGACCTGGTTGATGCTATGGTTTTAGCGGCTGACCAGTCCATTTCCGATCAGGAACTTTCTGTAATTGAACAGAATGCTTGTCCAACCTGCGGTTCATGTTCCGGAATGTTTACTGCTAACTCAATGAATTGTCTTGCAGAAGCAATCGGTTTGGCGCTTCCCGGAAACGGAACAATTGTGGCAACCCACGCCAATCGTAAAAAGTTATTCGAAGAAGGAGTTGAAAAAATTGTTGCTGCTACTAAAGCTTATTATTACGATGGAAATGAAAAAGTTCTGCCCCGTAATATTGCGAACCGCGATGCATTTTTAAATGCCATGAAACTCGATATTGCAATGGGTGGTTCAACAAATACAATTTTGCATTTACTGGCCATCGCTCGCGAAGCAGAAGTTGAATTTACCATGGAAGATATCGATAAGCTTTCGCGCGTTACACCTAATCTTTGCAAAGTTTCGCCAAGTTCGCATTATCATGTTCAGGATGTAAACCGGGCCGGAGGAATTCTTTCTATCATGGGCGAACTCGATCGCGCTGGATTAATGGAAACATCTGTTAATCGCATTGATGGCAGAACCCTGAAAGAAGCTTTGGCTGAATACGATATTATGCGCGAAACCGTTACCGATGATGCAAAAAAACGGTTCCTCTCGTCTCCAGGTGATGGAAGGCGCAATCTTGTTTTAGGCTCGCAGGATAATTATTATACCTCTCTCGACAACGACCGTGAAAAAGGTTGTATTCGCGATTATGAACATGCTTATAACAAAGATGGCGGTTTGGCTGTTCTTTATGGAAATATTGCCGAAAGTGGCTGCATCGTAAAAACTGCAGGTGTTGACCCTTCGCTGTACAAATTCAGCGGAACTGCCAAAGTATTCGATTCACAGGACGATGCAGTTAACGGAATTCTTGGCGACGGGGTGAAAAAAGGTGATGTTATTGTGATTCGATACGAAGGCCCAAAAGGCGGGCCGGGAATGCAGGAGATGCTCTACCCTACTTCATACCTGAAATCGATGCAACTCGATAAATATTGTGCTTTAATAACCGATGGCAGGTTTTCGGGCGGCACTTCCGGACTTTCAGTCGGGCATATTTCGCCGGAAGCAGCGAGTGGCGGCGCTATTGCGCTGATTCAAAACAACGACATAATTGAAATCGACATCACAAAACGTTCAATCAATTTAATGATTTCCGAAGAAGAACTGGCAAAACGAAAAGCAGCGGAAGAAGCAAGAGGAAACAATGCTTACACTCCTGCAACCAGAAAACGCACGATTTCGAAAGCGCTGAAAGCTTATGCAAGTCTGGTTTCATCGGCTGATAAGGGAGCAGTGAGGTTGATTGATTAATGCGTGAATGCAGGAATGCGGAAATGAATAGAGAAACATGGGACTGTGCGATGGAACTCCCTTTAGGGTTGCGGTGCACAAGATAGAATGCAGGAATGAAAATTAAAAAAAGATAAAAACAAAATAAAATGACAACAAAAAGAGTTACAGGTTCCCAGGCGGTTATACTTTCGCTGTTGGAGGAAGGGGTAGATACCATTTTTGGCTATCCAGGAGGGGCAATTATGCCTATTTACGATGCTTTGTACGATTTCGACAAACATGTTACCCACATATTAACACGCCATGAACAGGGAGCAGTTCATGCAGCCGAAGGTTATGCGCGTGTTACCGGAAAAGCAGGGGTCTGTTTTGCAACATCCGGACCGGGAGCCACAAACCTGATTACAGGGATTGCGGATGCGATGATCGACTCAACACCGATGGTGTGCATTACCGGGCAGGTGGCTTCACCGCTGCTCGGCACCGATGCTTTTCAGGAATCGGATGTGGTGGGTATTTCGATGCCGGTTACCAAATGGAATTACCAGATTACGGTTCCCGAAGAAATTCCTGAAGTGATTGCCCAGGCTTTTTACATCGCCCAATCAGGCAGGCCCGGCCCGGTGCTTATCGATATTACAAAAGATGCACAGTTTGGTGAACTTGATTTTAAATATTCAAAATGCCGGAAAATACGCAGTTATATTCCCGAAACACCGGTTGACCCTTTTAAAGTAAAGGAAGCTGCTGATTTGATTAATACTGCCAAACGGCCAATGGTGTTATTTGGCCATGGTGTTATCATCGGAAATGCCGAAGAAGAGTTAAGGGAGTTTGTTGAAAAAACAGGTATCCCAGCAGCATGGACCTTACTTGGTTTGTCGGCCATGCCAACCGATCATATATTAAATGTTGGAATGCTCGGAATGCATGGAAATTACGGTCCCAATCTGTTAACCAACGAAGCCGATTTAATTATTGCCGTTGGAATGCGTTTTGACGACAGGGTTACCGGAAGAGTTAATTCTTATGCGAAAAAAGCAAAAATCATTCACCTCGAAATTGACCCGGCAGAAGTAAACAAAATTATAAAAGCAGATGTTTCGATTTTAGGCAACTCAAAAAAATCGCTCCGAATGTTGATCGATAATGTTAAGGAGAATTCTCACAATGAATGGATTGCAAGATTTAAGGAATGCGATTACATTGAAAAAGAGAAAATCATCGACAAGGAACTATTCCCTGAAAAGCAGGGTTTGACCATGGGTGAAGTTATCCGCATTACCGGCGATAAAACCAACCATGAGGCAATTCTGGTCAGCGATGTAGGT
>JBBIVS010000070.1:0-10926 GCA_037439605.1 Draconibacterium sp.
AGCAGCATACAATGCTGCTATGCTTTTGCGTTTATTGACAAAGGAAGGAGCCGAAGTGCAGGTGGTAATTACCGCGGCCGGCAAAGAATTTATTACCCCTGTCACACTTTCGGCATTATCAGGAAAACCTGTCATCAGCGAGTTTTTTGGAGCAAATGATGGTACATGGAACAGTCATGTTGAGTTGGGTTTATGGGCCGATTTGATGCTGGTTGCTCCTGCCACAGCTTCAACTCTTGCAAAAATGGCAAATGGTATTGCCGACAATATGCTGGTAACCACATACATGTCGGCAAAATGCCCTGTTTTTATTGCTCCCGCCATGGATTTAGATATGTTTGCCCATCCCTCTACACAAAAAAATCTGGAAACCTTAAAATCATTCGGGAATTTTATTATTGAACCCGCAGTTGGCGATCTTGCCAGTGGCCTGACAGGAAAGGGCAGAATGGAGGAACCAGAAAAAATACTGGAAATTGTTGTTAGTCATTTCACTGTGCAAAGCAACTTAAAGGGTAAAACTTTTTTGGTGACTGCCGGGCCGACTTTCGAGAAAATTGATCCGGTGCGGTTTATCGGTAATTATTCATCGGGGAAAATGGGATATGCCATAGCAGAGCAACTTGCCGGACAGGGAGCCAATGTGTTATTGGTATCAGGGCCGGTTTATGTTTCAACTTTTCATCCAAAAGTTAAACTGGTAAAAGTGGAGACGGCAGATGAAATGTTTAAAGAGTGCATGACCCATTTCCCAAATTCTGATGGTGCGGTAATGTGTGCTGCAGTTGCCGATTTTACCCCGGTTGTGGTTGAAAACAAAAAAACAAAACGCAGCGAAAGCAACTGGAACCTTGAATTAAAACCAACGCGTGACATTGCACGTGCACTGGGCGAAGTAAAATCCGGAAATCAAATTCTCGCGGGATTTGCCCTTGAAACTTCCAACGAAATAACGAATGCCAAACAAAAACTTGTAAAGAAAAATTTCGATTTTATAGTTTTAAATTCATTAAATGATAAGGGTGCAGGTTTTCAGGTTGATACCAATAAAATTACAATCATCGATAAAAACAATAATCAGCAGTTTTTTGAGTTAAAAAGTAAGAAGGAAGTTGCAGCCGATGTTGTTGAAATGATTAAATCAATTATCGGGTAATAAACTTTTCGTCTTTTTTTTATTTTTACAAACAGATAATTATTGACCTTATGAAATATTTTTCTCTAATTATATTCACATTTCTGGCATTTACATCAAATGGTTTTGCCCAGGAATTAAGGTGCAATGTTACCGTATCAGCTCAAAGGATTCAAGGTGCAAATCAGAATTTATTTCAAACCATGCAGTCGGATATTTACGAATTTATGAATAACCGCAAATGGACCGACCACATTTACAGTTACGACGAAAAACTAAGATGCAATATCATGATCCTGCTCGAGGAGCAACTTTCTGCCGATGAATTTCGGGGTTCAATTCAAATACAGTTAATCAGGCCGGTATTCGATTCGAGTTACGAAACCACACTTTTGAATATTAAAGACAATGATTTTCGTTGCCGTTATGTTGAATTTCAGCCACTTGAATTTAATGAAACTTCGAACCGCGAAAATTTGACAAATATTCTGGCTTATTATGCTTACGTTATTTTAGGTTACACCTACGATTCTTTTTCACTCGAAGGTGGAACGCCTTTTTTCGAAAAAGCGCAAGCCATTGTAAATAATTCGCAGAACTTACCTGTAAAAGGCTGGAAATCGTTTGAGAGCGAGAGAAACCGTTACTGGTTGCTCGAAAATATAATGAACAAATCATATTCCGACTTCAGGAAATGTATGTACAATTATCACCGGAATGGCTTGGATTTAATGTCACAAAGGGTGGAAGAAGGGAGAGCAAATATTGCCAATTCTTTGCGCGATTTGCAGAAAGTGTTTCGCAAACGGCCCTCAACGTACATTTTGCAAATGTTTTTCGATGCCAAATCAGATGAACTTGTCAATATTTTTTCAAAATCATATCCCGATGAACGTACGCGGGTTTTGGCCATTTTAAATGAAATCGATCCTTCAAACGGGAATAAGTACTCAAAAATTTCCGAACAGGAAGACATGTAAATCAATAGTTCATGCTAACCAGGCTTTCTGTTTCAAACTATGCATTAATTGATTCCCTGTCCATTGATTTTCATCATAAGCTGAATTCGGTTACAGGGGAAACAGGCGCCGGAAAATCTATTATCTTAGGTGCTTTGGGATTGATTTTGGGAAACCGCGCCGATTTGTCGGTATTAAAAGACCCATCAAAGAAATGTGTTGTTGAAGGGATTTTCGAAATTGGAAATTACAACCTTCAGCCTTTTTTTGAGGAAAATGATTTGGATTACGATTCAACCACCATTTTAAGGCGCGAAATTACATCTTCAGGTAAATTCAGGGCTTTTATCAATGATACACCCGTTAACCTGAAAACCTTGCGCGATTTGGGTTTGGAGCTCATCGACATTCATTCCCAGCATCAAAACCTCGAATTGGGAAACCGCAGATTTCAGCTCGGTTTGGTTGATACAGTTTCCGGCGCCGGTAATACCCTGGATCAATATCGGGTATTATATCATTCCTGGCTGTCATTAAAAAAAGAGCTCGAATTAATTATCGAAAAAAATGACAGGGAACGGGCTGACCTTGATTACTGGCAATTTCAGTTTAAACAGCTCGATGAGGCAGGGTTGCAGGAAAATGAGCAGGAAGAACTCGAAATATACCTGGAACAACTCACTCATGCCGGGGAAATTAAAAACGCCTTAAATCAGGTACAACTGCTGCTTGACGACGAGCGTTTTTCGGTGATTCAAAACCTGAAGGAAAGTCTGAAAAAACTTGAAAGTATCCGGAATTTTGTGCCTGAAGTACCTTTGCTTGCCGACAGGTTGCAAAGCAGCTTGTTCGAAATAAAGGATATTTTGGACGAAACTGAAGGCCTGGTTGAAAAAGTGGAACTCGATCCGGCAAGGATTGAACAGATTAACAACCGTCTCAACCTGATTTACAGTTTACAGCAAAAACATCATTTGAGTTCTGTAACTGAATTAATTGAACTGAAAAACAGTTTCGATGAGAAAATAAACCGGGTAACCGGTTACGACGAACGAATTGAAGCCTTGCACTCTGAGCTTAAAAATGTACGTTTGCAGGTTGAAAGAAAGGCCGGCGAGTTAACCAGTTTAAGGAAGAGCGCATTTAAACAGATTGAAAATGAAATTGTTTTCGATTTGAAACAATTGGGAATGACCAAATCGAAACTTGAAATAGTGCACGAACAACTACCTGATTTTTCAGCCAGCGGCAACGATGCAGTTTCATTTCTGTTCAGTGCCAATGCAGATTCAGTACCTAATGAAATATCGAAAGTTGCATCAGGAGGCGAAATGTCGCGGCTGATGCTGGCTATAAAAAACCTGTTGCGTAAATCAAAATCGCTTCCCACAGTTATTTTCGATGAGATTGATTCGGGCGTTTCAGGTGAAATTGCCCTGAAAATGGGTAACATTATAAAATCGTTCTCAGAAAGCACACAAATAATCAACATCACACATTTGCCTCAAATTGCTGCAAAAGGCGATGCCCATTTACTGGTTTATAAATACGAAGAAAACGGTAAAACATTTACTTCTATTAAAAACCTGGACAGGAACGATAGGATTGTTGAACTGGCAAAAATGGTTGGTGGCGAAAGCTATTCCGATGCAACGTTGACAACGGCACAGGAACTGCTTAATGGTTAACCCATGTTTCCCGGCTATTTTACCGCTGCCAGATTTTGAGCTGTTTATCAAAAAAAAAGGCCTCTTTGCAGAGACCTTTTATATCGGATTTTGATTTTGTTATATCATTTTTTCTTTGATACGGGCTTTTTTCCCGGTTAAATCCCGCAGGTAGAAAAGCCGTTTTCTGCGGACTTTACCACGTTTGTTTACTTCTATTGCGTCAATAAAAGGTGATGATAACGGAAAAATTCTTTCAACGCCGATGTTTCCCGACATTTTTCGAACGGTAAACATTTTTGTATTTCCGCTTCCGCTGATTTGTATAACAACACCCCTGAAATTCTGGATTCTTTCCTTGTTCCCTTCAACAATTTTATAACTCACAGTTACAGTGTCGCCGGCAATGAACTTCGGATGTTCCTTACCAATGACGAATTCGTTTTCAACTAATTTAATTAAGTCTTCCATTTCAAAATTTTTTATTGTGGTTGGCAATGTAATCCGTCACCATCGACAGAAAAGAGATTGCTTTTTAAGTGGCGCAAAAATAGCAAAAAAATCAATTTGCCAAAAACTGAAACTGTTTTTTATTTAATGTTGATTTTCAGTCAATAAATATTTTAATGGCCAGCATTTCCAAGTACTTTTTTACTGTCTCCGGTGCTTTTTGCTATGGCCCTCAGCCACCATTCGGGGTATCCGGCAAAAATAGGAGAAGGGGCCATTCCATATTCGGTTCGTTCAAATTTTCCGTTTTTCTCGCGTTTAATATTTCCGTCAATGTATTTCACCAGCAAGTACTGACCTAATTTTTTCCATTCGGCTGTCATGTTGTTGGCCTCGTTAACCGAATATTCCGTTAAAAACCTCCGTGCCTTTTCCTGGTTCGATTTGTAAAGTGTTTCGGCAGCTTTGTCAATCGCCGGAACATACGAAACATATTTGTTTTCAAGCTCGCTTTGCACTTTCTGCAAATCTTTTATCATGTCCACAAAACGCAGGTATGTAAAATTAGTAACCCAGTTGAAAGTCCAGAATGCCGAAGTTTCACTGTAAGTAAGCATATCGCCGTTACCAACCCTGAAACATTCTGGGATTTCGGTAATTCCGCAATACATGGGCACATAGCAGGTACTGTAAGTATCGTCAACGCCAAACCAAAGAATACCGCCAATTGGATTAGGCAACCAGTTTCGGCTTTGGGTTACAAACGAAAAACCTGTTTGCTGCGTCGAAATTGCCCTTTCATGGCAATAGGTTACCGAGTCAACCTGCCAGGTCATTGCCCTCCACCGATAGGGGAGTCCAAAGGGGCCGGCGCCTAAATCCTGCGACATATCCAGTTCAGTATTCTGATAGTGGTCGCGCATCATTTTCATCACGTCCTGAACTGTGAGTTTTTTGTCGGGTTTAATCCACAAAGGCATCCGGTTTGTGGCAAAATTATTGGGGCCACCATGTTGAACAACACCTTTGGCATATTCAGCATATTTACCCATGCCGGCGGCAACCTTGTTAAACCCTGCCCAAACACGGGCATCGCAAAATCTGGCTCCGTTAAAATCAACAGGCGCATAAACATCCGAAAAACTAAAATCCTTATCTTCTCCTTTAAACCATCCTTTTGCCCGTGCAAACGAAATAACATCAGGCGAATAAATACAGTTATTCTTATCATTCAACGGAAAATTGGTAATCCTGGCCTGGTTTGCATGTCCGCTGATATATCCGTCAGGGATTTTAACAGCCACCCAAACAGCACCCTTTTCACCATCGCCTTTCCCAATCATTTCCAAAATCCATACTTCGTTAGGGTCGGCAATCGAAAAAGATTCTCCTGAACTGTAATAACCATATTCCTTCACCAGATTTGTCATTACATCAATGGCTTCGCGGGCAGTTTTTGCCCGTTGCAGTGCAACATAAATCAAGCTGCCATAATCCATAATCGCCCCGGTTTGTTTGCCAAGTTCTTCACGTCCGCCGTAAGTTGTTTCACCAATGGTCAACTGATATTCGTTCATATTTCCAACAACACTGAAAGTGTGGGCGGGTTGTGGAATGCGGCCCAGGAATTTCCCCGTGTCCCACTCGTAAATATCGCGCATTGCACCTGCCGGATGATCCTGTGCCGGTTGATAATACAGCTCGCCATATAAAGTATGGGAATCAGCGGCATAAGTTATCATTGTTGAGCCATCGGCAGAAGCGCCGCGGGTAATTAAAAAGTTGGTACATCCGTTTGAAACCTGGTAGTTTACCAACATAAATACAATTAACAGTATTCCTGTTACTGAAATTTTTCTTTTCATTATTATCAGTTTTAATTTTTTCCAAAATGGCAAATATAATGATTTAGGATATTTGAAATATGACTTATGTCGTAACTGGTTTTGAAGTTGCAGTATTCTCAACCGCTTTACCTTCATTTTAAAATTATTCAGGAGTTATTGGTTCAGTGGATGTAGTTATTGAATTAATTATATTTATCTACCTTCTTAAACCTCAGCAACTCCGCACCTCTGTAATCAAGAAAATGCAATTTCAGGTTTTCAATTTTGTAATTGCTTACTTTATTAATAAATTATTGCAGCCATCGGTTCCCATAATTTTCATTTCGGTCAGATTGATTTCAATTGATGGAATTTGCATACGGTCGTTTTCATTGGGATTCTCAACGATTTTGCCATTTATTGCTTCCAGTGCCCATATATCGTTTTTGAGGAATTTAGGGTCGGGAATTTTCCCGAGAACTTCGACCAAGGTATATTTTAAAGAAGAGCCATCGGCAGTAACTTTTGGAGCTGCCATTTTTTCTTCGGTCATGGATAATTTATAAATGAACCCGGTTTCAAATTTGAACCCTTCAATGTTGCCATAAAAATTCTGCCATTTCCCTTTTTCAATGGTTTCACTTTTCTTAACCTGCAGGCATTTTATAGGGGCAACTCAGGTACATGAAACTTTTAAGCTGTTTACCCAGTAAATTTGCGGTTGCGCTGTAGTCAGTTTTTGTGTCGAACATGAAGCTGTTACAATCGCAATTGCAATTACCAGAATTATTCCAACTTTATTTTTCATTTGCTCAAAGTTTTAAAAATTTTGTTTGCCAAACCCCGTCATCTCCGGTTAAAATAACAACGTAATTTCCCGGGTTAAGGTCTTTAATATTTAACGTTGAATTTCCTGTTTCAAAACATTCCAAAACTTTTTGCCCATGACTGTTTAGTATTACAACCTGATATTCATTTTTACCTTGAATCCGGATATTTAACTTGTCGGTTGCAGGATTTGGAAATATTTCAGCCCCTGAAATTTTTATATCGGATGCCGAAGTCGAAAAACATTTATCACTATTAGAAACAGGCTCAATTCCAGTGTTGCCACCCGAACAAACACCACACACATCATACGAAGCGCTGCCGTTTAAAGTGCCGCTGCAGTCGTATTTTACAGGTGCAAACGCTGCAAGCAACCTGATATAATTGATTTGGTAACCACAACTGTTTTCGGTAACCGACCACGAATTTAGTGGCCACGATGTATTGAAATCCTTGTAAGATTTTTGTTTGGGCTGGCCTTTTGGAGGCGAAACAGATTCACTCAGGCAAATGGCATTGTTCGCGCTGCTACCGCAACCGCCAGGGCAGCAACCATCCCAGTCGTAACCGGGGTTTGGTCCACCGGTTAAAAATCCGGGCGCTGGTCCGTAAGTTGATTTGCCCACCCGATCCCATTTAGCGCTTCCGTTGGTAAACCACGAATGATAAAACTCATTCACTGAATTCTCAGCCCCGAATTTGTACATATTCGACAGATAAACCATATTGAATGGATTTACCCCGTGCAGGTAATGGAGATAAACCTCTGCGGCTTCCCGGGCAAGGGCATTTTTTGATGAATTGACATTATAGTAATTATATACCGCGTACATTAATCCTTGTGCCGATTTTGTGGAATTGCTTCCCCACGTATAGTCTTTGAGATGGGCCTGGTAAGGGTCTTTTTTACCTGTAATGGCGGCAAAATTATCAGCGCCGTCCATTGCAGTACGGTATTTATTCAGAATATTATTTTTAACGGTCGAAGAAATACCCGGCAAAGTTGCGTAGTACAAAAGTATTTCCTGGTTTGCGGTTTCAAACGGGTAGGCAAAGCTCCATTGCATCAGATGGACATTATTGTAATTGCTCTCGAAAAAGGTTTTGTACTGCTGTTCGCCGGTGATTTCGTATAAAAAAGCCGCAGCTTCCATTTTCGCCATAAAACGGCCATAATCGTCGGTTTCCTGGTTTCCGGCAGCAAGCCCTGAAGTATTGCCGGTATTATTGTTGTAAATTACATTCGGATTTGCGATTGCCCATTTCCACGCCTTAATGGCCGACCGTTCCAATGAATCGGCATAAGTTTTCATACCCACACTGCGGTAAACCTTTGAAGCCAGTGCAAATGCTGCAGCCGAATTTAAAGTTCCCGATGTATTTGCGGTTCCGTAATAAGTTGCACCTTTTGCTGCTGATGGCGGACTGGCATGTGAAGCGCCCACAACACTCAGCATGCTTCCGTCAGGCCGTTGCATACGCAACAAATGGTCGATTCCCCATTTGGCTTCATCTAAAATATCGGGGATGTGATTGCCTGATTCCGGAATATTGTAATCATCGCCCCAAACGCCCGGGTTTTCGAGAAATGCTTTCATGAAATCGGTGACATAATTGGCTGTCCAGTTGGTGTATTTGTTGTAATCACCGGCATCGTACCAGCCGCCCGAAACATCTGTTTCGGTTGTGGAGTCAGCTTTTTTCAGGAAATTGCGCGCAGTTTTATCCTGTAAATGACTTGCTGCATCTGCCCATTCTGTACCGGCATAAGCAGCCTGTTTGGCAAAACCTGAGCGTTGATAAAAAAAGGTTCGCACTGCCTGAACCAATACATTTGAATAAATATCTTCCCTTATTTCAAATTCATACGACCGCAAATTACTGTCAACATCTAAAATGTAATATTTCCCAACATTTTTCAATGCTGAAAAATCGAACCACCAGGCTTTGTCGCCAGATGATGCATCTGTTGCCCCATTTTGCCATTTTACCGGCATTCCGGTTAAAACCTGCTCGCCGGTTTCTCTGTTTACAACAGCATATTTTGCCCCGGGCTGAAAGGATTCCAGCGAATCGAATCCAATTTGCGGATCGCGGATAACGGCTGTTTTTTTCGAATCTGGGCAGTATCCAAACTGATCAACGGTTATAAATTTTGAAGTTAAAGGAGTTTGGGCTATTAAATTAACAAAAATTGAGCTGAAAACAAAAATTGAAATTAATGCTCTTGTAAAAAAAGTGATATTATCTGTTTTCATTGAATTGGTTTTTACGTGACAGGCAAAAATAATAAACTAAAACTTTAACCGGCTATTCCGGCTGAAGAATTGCCGTTAATAAATTCAAGGGTTGAATTTGATTTATTTTGATTTTGTCAGTTTTTCAATCTCTTTTAAAATCAGGTCTGCTTCTGCATATTTTTCATCACTGGCTTTCCGGTTGATTTTCGATTATCAGTTTTTCATTGATTCAGAAAATCAAATAGTTGAGAAATTATTTTGTTTAATGAAATGCCCAGTTTACTTAATCAAAAACTTCAGTTTGCCCCCTTTTTGCAAATCTTCATGCTTTATCATTGGTTCAATTTCTTTTCCGTTTAATTTTACTTTCGAAAATGAATTCATTTTATTGCCGGTTTCTGTTTTAAAAACAAACCTTCCGCCGGGATAATATTTTTTGTCAAGGTTAAAAGTTACCTTTTTAAAAATGGGGGAGGAGAGCTGGTACTCATTGCTGCCCGGGCAAACCGGGTAAAATCCGGCTGCGCCAAAAACATACCATGCCGACATTTGGCCTGCATCGTCGTTGCCGGAAATTCCACCTGGCCCAAGTCCATATTCAGTTTTTATTAGGTATTTTACCGTTTGCTGTGTTTTTGACCAGTCGCCAATATAATTGAAAAAGTATGGAATCTGGTGGCTTGGTTCATTTCCGTGCCAGTATTCCTTATTTTCGATTAAATGGTTGAGTTCGGTTTGGAATTTTTCCTTGCCACCCATCAGGTCCATTAATCCATCCACATCGTGGGGAACATAAAAGGTGTAGTGTTTTGGTGTACCTTCGGTAATGTAAAACATATCTTTGGAGGCGCTGAATTCATCGGTAAAACTGCCATCGGCAAAACGTCCGCAGACCCAGCCTTTTTCCGGGTCGAATACATTCTGGTAGTTTAACGAACGTCCCATCAGTTCTTTGTAATCGTCTGTTTTTCCAAGTTTTTGGGCAACCTGTGCCACACACCAGTCGTTGTAAGCATATTCAATAGTTCGCGAAACCTGTTCGCGTTTATGGAAAGCCTCTAAAACTTCGTCTTCAAGCGGTATGTAACCCAACTGCAGGTAGCTGTCGAGCGCCCGCCTTCCTTTCCCGTCAATATAATCATCAAAAATTTCGGGTGTTTCGAAGGCATTTTTGCGCATGTATTTATAGGCTTTTTCAAGGTCGAAATCAAATCCTTTCATCGCGGCGTCGGCAATAATTGCAGTGCCGTGGTCGCCAATCATGGCCGAAGTGTAACTGTTCCACATCGGGAAAATTGGCAGCCAGCCTCCCTGTTCGGCTTTAACGATGAGCGATTTAACCATGTCGTTGTATTCCTTAGGTGCAATAATACTGAGCAGTGGCATTTGTGCCCTGAAAATATCCCAGTTCGACATATCATCGTAATAATCAAATCCTTCGGCTTTCTGAATTTTGTTGTTATCAGCAAATCCGGGATACTCACCATTTACATCGCTGTACAGCCTTGGATGTATTAGCGCGTGGTACATGGCAGTGTAAAATTTGGTATAATCTTCGTCTGTCCCACCTTCAACATCGATTTTACCTAAAACTTCGTTCCATGTTTTTTCGAGGTTTCTTTTTGTTTTTTCAAAATTCCAGTCCGGAATTTCAGACTCCATATTTTTACGCGCATTTTCGATACTGGTAAACGAAGTTCCCATTTTTAAATAAATCACGGCATCTTCATTCACTGGAAATGTAACATAAGCCCCGATTTGGTTTTTATTTAATTGTTCGGTTGTACCATGGTTAAAATCCATACCGGCAAATGTTACGTA
>JBBIVS010000071.1:0-10920 GCA_037439605.1 Draconibacterium sp.
AAATGAGGAAACAAGGCTAAAAAATAATCTTGCCCCCGTGCTTTCAATTAATAATGTTGATTTCGAAGTAATTGTAGTCGATAATTTCTCGCAGGACAACTCTTTTCAGGTTTTGGGGCTTTTACGCGGAAGGAGTGACAGGTTAAAAGTTTCAACCCTGCAGCAGGAAACCCGGTTCTCGACAAAAATGGCACAAAACCTGGCGCTTAAAGCTGCAAATTACGAGTGGATATTGCCAGTTCCTATTTCGTATGCAAATGCAACATCAGAATGGATTTCGGGTATCTCAAATGCGCTTGACAGCGAGAAAACAGTGGTTGTAAGCTACTGCAGTGCCCAAAATTCGAAAGGGCTGGTCAACCGCTTTTACCGAATCGAAAACTACTTATCGTTTATTAAAAGCGTAGGTTGTATTCTGAACGGTTTTCCGTTCGTTTACTCCGAAGAGAACGTTGCCTTTCAAAAGAAAAAATATTTTGAACTTGGAGGGCATGGTTTAAAAATCAGCGAACAGTATGCCAATCTCGAGTTACTTATCAACTTCTTTATCCGGAAAAAAACATCTACTGTTCTGTTTCAATCAGAAACAGCAATTAAAAAAACCGAGGATTTGGTTTGGAACGATTATCTTGATATTCTGAAAAAAAACCTTAGAATTGAAAAACATCTCACTCCCCGGAAAAAAGCGCTGTTGGCTTTCGATGAAACCACAAAAATACTGTTCATGCCTGCAGCGGCTGTTGTGTTTATTTTTGTTTTCGAACTTTGGCCAATAATTGCAGGTTTATTGCTAATCATGTTTGTTTCACGTTTGTTTATCATAAAATTAACACAAAAACGTTTGAACGAACGCAAAATATTCCTATCTTCGTTACTGTACGATTTGGTTGTTCCGTATTTCAAATTATTCTACCGCTGGTTTTTTAATAATCGACGTGAAAAACAGAAATGGAAAGTGAAGGCATAAAATTATCGGAGAAAGCGCTTCAGGATTACGAACTGGTTCAGAAAGCGTTAAAAGGCGATGAAAAAGCCTTTGCCCGGTTGTTAAGCCGTTACAAAGACACCATTTATTTCATGCTCCTTAAAATGCTGAATAACCGCAGCGACGCCGAAGATTTAACTCTCGAGGCTTTTGGAAAAGCATTTAAAAACCTTCATCAGTATTCGCCAACCTACGCATTCAGCACCTGGCTTTTTAAAATCGCATCAAACAACTGTATCGATTTTTTACGAAAGAAAAAAGGAGTAATTATATCGATTGAAACAGAAAATGAGCAACTCGAAATTAATGAATCGGCAAAGCTAAAATCGAAGGATCCAGACCCAGAAGAAAGATTAATAAGAAAGCAAAAAGCAATTTTATTGCGAAGGGTGGTTCGCCGTTTAAAACCTCATTATCAAACATTGGTAGAGTTACGGTATTTCCGGGAGTTTTCGTACGAGGAAATATCGAAAGAATTAAACCTGCCATTGGGAACAGTAAAAGCACAATTGTTCAGGGCCCGCCAAATGTTGTTTAAACTGATTGAAAGTACCGAAATGAACGAACACCACTAACATTTCAGTATGAATATTATATCCAAATATTTCCCTAAATCCGATGAAAAACAACTCTCTTTATTTGAACGGTTACAACCTTTATATGCTGAATGGAATGCACAGATAAACGTGATTTCACGAAAAGACTTTCATGAGTTTTACGAACATCATGTTTTACATTCACTTTCAATAGCAAAACTCATCACCTTCACACCGGGAACAAAAATACTTGATGTAGGCACCGGCGGTGGTTTTCCCGGAATTCCGCTGGCGATTTATTTCCCAAAAACAGAGTTTCATCTTGTCGATTCGATTGGCAAAAAAATTAAGGTGGTTAACGAAGTAATTCAATCGCTGGGGTTGCAGAATGTAAACGCTCAGCAAATACGTGCCGAGGAATTAAAGGGGGAATACGATTTTGTGGTGAGCCGCGCGGTAACCAGTCTGCCCGAATTTGTGCCGTGGGTGCGCAAAAATATCGCCAAAAAACAGCGAAACGCCATGCCCAACGGCATTATTTACCTGAAAGGAGGCGATTTAACCGAAGAATTAAAACCTTTTAGAAACCGTGTTTTTGTAAAAAACCTCTCCGACTGGTTCGAAGAGGAGTATTTTGAAACAAAGAAAGTGGTGCATCTGGCGGTGTAAATTAATTTCCCCAATGCACTGCTTACCAGAACAATTCATAGGATGGCTTTGAAGTTACCAGCTGAATATCCTGTAAAATACTTCAGGTTGTACTATATAGGTTTATTTCCTTTCAATCGCGATTAAAAATCGCGTCACCCATCCAGGTACTCACTTCCCTATTCAAGCATTCATGAATTCAAGTTTTCATACAGTTCCTTCATCCCCAAACGAAACACCCATTTTCCGGGCTTTCTGAATCAGGCCGAGTTTGGGTTCAATCAGGCGGAGTTTGCCACCAACTTCACCCAATGGAACTGTGGTCAGTTCGTTCTTTTTCATGGCAACCATAGTCCCGAAACATCCTTCGGCAATACATTGGGCGGCAAAAGCGCCATAACGGGTGGCCAAAATACGGTCCATGGGCGAGGGGCTGCCACCCCGCTGTATGTAACCAAGCACCGTTTCCCGGGTTTCAATTCCGGTTCTTTCTTCAATGGCTTTTGCCATATAATTGGCTGCACTCTGGCCTTTGGGGTGTTCAATTCCCTCGGCAACAACCACGATAGAGTAAGGCTTTTTGTCTTCGTAGCGTTTTTCTATTTTACGGATAACCACATCCAAACTATAAGGCAATTCAGGAATCAATATAATGTCGCCGCCGCCTGCAAGACCTGAATAAAGCGCCAGCCAGCCTGCATTGTGCCCCATAATTTCAATAATCATCACCCTTTGGTGCGAGTTGGCCGTGGTATGCAACCGGTCGATTGCATCAGTGGCAATCTGCACAGCCGAATCGAATCCAAAAGTTACGTCGGTTCCCCAAACATCGTTGTCTATGGTTTTTGGGATACCAATTATATTCAGTCCTTCTTTCGAGAGTAAATCGGCAGTTTTCATGGTACCGTTACCACCAATACAAACCACTGCATCGAGCCCCAGATTATTATATGTTTCAATTATTTTTTCAGGTTTGTGGTTTGCCTCGCCATTTTCGGCAACCAGTTTGTATGGTTTTTCGCGCGACGTACCCAGAATTGTTCCGCCCAGCGTCAGTATTCCCGAAAGTTGTGTTTCTTTCAGTTCCATGTAATCGCCGTTAATCAATCCCAGGAAACCAGCGTTAAAGCCCAGCACTTCCATTCCGTACTCAACAATTGCGGTTTTTCCCACACCGCGGATAGCAGCATTCAAACCAGGGCAGTCACCGCCGGCAGTTAAAATTCCTATTTTCTTTGGTGTTGCAGTTCTTTTCATCACGGTATTTTGATTTTATTTTTACAAATAGAAATTTCTAAATTACAAAAGAATTACTGAATTTATTAATTTTGTCAAAACTGAAAGCAAACGATAACTAAATATTAAATATAAACAATAAAAAATTGATTTTATGAAAAATTTATTCTCTTTCCTTTTAGCAGCGTCTTTGATTTTTGCTATTTCCTGCGAAAGTGGCCCGGCAGAACCAAACACATTAACCAAGAAAGAACAAAAAGAGGGCTGGGTTTTACTTTTCGATGGAAAAACCAGCAATGGATGGCGTGGAAACAACCGCCCCGATTTCCCGACAGGCTGGGAAATTGTTGACGGTATACTTTACTGTAAAGGTTCAGGTGCGGGTGAAGCAGGCGCCACCGACGGAGGCGACATTATCACCACCAAAGAATATTCAAATTTTAGGCTGAAACTGGAATTGAAAATTTCGGAAGGCGGGAATTCTGGTATTTTCTACCTGGGAAAAGAAGTGCCTGAATGGCCAATTTATAAAACTGCTCCCGAAATGCAGGTACTCGACAATGTAAAACATCCCGATGCACGTGCCGGTAAAGACGGCAACCGAATGGCCGGTTCGTTGTACGATTTGATTCCGGCAAAACCGCAAAATGCAAAACCTGCCGGAGAATGGAACGAAGTGGAAATTGAAGTTTTCAAAGGCAGTGTGTGGCACCGTCAGAATGGAGAAACCGTGCTTGAATACCACTTATGGACCGATGACTGGAACAAACTGGTTGCCGGCTCAAAGTTCCCTGAACTCAACCCCGACTGGGCAAACGTGCCAAAATCAGGAGTAATTGCGCTACAGGATCATGGCGATGACGTTTGGTTCCGCAATATTAAAATTTTGGAACAATAACCAATTTTTCATAATTTTTAAGATTAATATTAAATCCGGGAGTCGCTGATTTTCGGATTTTTTTATTCCGCTCCTTTCAATGCCCACTCAGGAATTACATTGTATTCCAAACCAAAAATCTGTCCGATTAGCAGGTAGGTCATCAAAGTTATTATAACTATTCCCAGAAAATTCAGTGAAAATCCGGTTTTCATCATGCGGTCGATTGAAACCCGGCCTGTGCCAAAAATGATGGCATTGGGCGGTGTTGCGGTTGGCAGCATAAATGCCAGCGAAGAAGCAAGGGTTGCCGGTATCATAAAAAGCAGCGGATTATCGCCGGTGGCCACGGCAATTCCGGCAAAAACAGGCAATAACATTTGCGTGGATGCCACATTTGAAGTTAGTTCAGTTAAGAACGACATCATGGTAACAATTGCAAACACAAAAACGATTGAAGGAATAAATTCACCCCAGGCAAGTTGCCCGCCTAACCACAAAGCCAGCCCCGACTTTTCGAAACCGTCGGCCAGGGCAAAACCACCGCCAAAAAGTAAAACTATTCCCCAGGGTAAGTGCCTGGCAGTTTCCCAGTTCATAATTTTCTCGCCGGGTTCGGTTTTTGCAGGCCATACAAATAACAGCAACGAAATAAAAATAGCGGTTGTTCCATCGTTAATAAATGCCGGCATATTGAATAAGCCAGCCCAGCCTTTAAATATAAAACTGCCAGAAATGATATCGGCACGGGTTATCCAAAGTATTGCAAGTACAATAAATAAAACAAAAACCACTTTTTCCTGGTATGAAGCTTTACCTAATTCCTTAAGCTGAATTTTGAAGGTATCAACCGAAAGTTCGGCCCATTTGTATTTTGGCCTGTAAATAAAATACAGCAAAACAAAAGCCCCGGCAAACATGAAAAGTGTTACAGGTAATGCAAAAAGAAACCAGTTGGCAAATGAAATTTCGGGTGCAGTTGGGTAAAGAACATTTAAAATGCGGACACAAATGAGGTTGGTAGGCGTACCTACAAGTGTTGCCATTCCTCCAATGGATGAACTGTATGCAATACCAAGCAGTAAGCCCAGCGCATATTTCGACATTTTTTCGGGACCGACACTCTCCTCTATCTTAAATATTATGGATGAAACAATGGGTATCATCATCATTGTGGTTGCGGTATTCGAAATCCACATCGACAACAACAACGTGGCAAGCATAAACCCAAAAAGGATACGGGCAGGACTTACACCTACAAATTTTAATATATATAATGCGATTCGTTTGTGAAGGTTCCAGCGTTCCATTGCCAGAGCCATGATGAATCCACCTACAAACAAAAAAATAATGTGGTTCATGTACGACTCCGAAACGGTTTTACCGTCGATAACGCCCAACAAAGGGAAAGCTGCTATGGGTACAAGTGCTGTTACCGGCAGCGGAAGCGCCTCTGTAACCCACCAGACAGCCATTAACATGGCCACCGCAAAAGTCCTTGTTATTTCGGGTTTGCCGGGTTCCAAATCGGCAAAAAAAAGTATTACAACAAAAACGATAATTCCTGAAATTAATCCAAAAATACTTTTTGATGGGTAAGTTGGACTCTTTTTAATCAGGTTTATCATTTTTCATGAATAGTCAAAAATACTTTATTCAATTGGTTTGAAGAGAAATGAAACTTGCAAAAATACTTTCAGAATTTTAACTGCTTCAAAAAGCATTACATAACCGAGGTTCCACTTTTTTTGTTTACAAGAACAGCATCTTCCATAATTACTTCATAAGTATAACCGTAACCAAAATCCTTGTTCAGAATAATTTTACCTTTTACCGTAATTTCATCGTTTACAGCAGGCAAATCAGCGCTGGTAACTGTTAAATCGAAATTTCCGCCATCACTTGTTCCATCCTGAATGTGAATCCAGTTTTTGCCCATCACCTGTTCGTTTACTTTCACCACAACTCCTCTTATTTCAACTTCCTTTTCCGAGAAGTTGCTGCGATTGCCAAAAATTTGTGCCACAGTAATTTCACCAGGCTGTTTTTCGAGGGTGATGGAGCTGTTTTTCTGAACATCAACCTTTCCCATGTGATTTTGCGTTGCATTCATTTGTCCATGTCCAACCGGAGTTGTACTGATGTTGTTTACAAAAAATATCTCCTCGAATGTGCGGTCAATCTCATTGCTGTGAAAATTATTCATTGGCAAAGCATCATCATAATAATACACTCCGCCGGTTTTTACATCCTGTTTTGAAACAGCCATCCACTTTTCGCCCAAACTTTCTTTTGCCCTTATGTATGTATAACTGCTACCCTGGATAACTTCGATTACTTCAAATGATTTTTCATCGGCAGGCAAACTGGTCTGGGTCATCTGACCATTTTTATTACGAACACACGATGAAAAAACTACCACCAAAATTAACATCACAAAAATTCTCATTGCTCTATATTTATTAAAAAATTAGTATTTAACTTGTTGCATTTTAAAAACGTTCAAATATATAGTTTTTTAAAACATTCTTCTGCTACGGCAAAAAATCGAAACAGAATTTCTGTCCTCAAAAGATTTTAATTCAATCCCGGTTTAAAATCGATTGCCCAACTAAAAATCGTGTATTGACTTGGGTTTCTATTTGCCGTATCTTTGGTAAGCCATTAAATTTCAAATCGAAAAATGAAAACAAAAACATACCGGAATGCCAATTATATTGGTTGGATTGTAATCATTCTCACTTTCATATTTATTTACTTCTCGTACTTCTTTATGTACATCCCAAAAAAAGAGGCTCAGTTACAGCAAAAATCTTTCCGCATTTTAAAGGAGTACTGCAGTAACATGCTCGATAAAAACAAATACTACGAAAATCATTTTAAAAATTACGGGCTTTATTATTCCATAAAGTACTATGAGAAATTAAAATTGTTAACGGAAAAGAAATCATTCGCAAATAACAGGGATTACAACTTGTTTGAGGATATTAAAAAAGTGATTGCCGACCTTCAGGAGTATGTAGTAAACGACACGCTGCACAACACAACTTCTTTTAAAGAAGTGGATAGAAAGGATACTCTATTTCTGAATTTCCCAAGTCAAAGCATCAATGTTGATTCTGTAAAAAGGTTTTATGACATTGATGAAACCAAGATTTGGGGCAAGCAAAGCATTGTAACTTTGCCGGTAATAAATAAAGTCCCCATCGACAAATTTATGGAAGGGCTGAAATTCGATGAACTGTTCGAAAACATTGCATTTTTTGACATTTCGGGTGTTTACTACAATTCGAAAACCGATAATCTGGTTGATATTTCAAATCCGGGGGCTTTAATTGACAGCACAAAAAATACCCAGGGAGGGATTCACAAAATACTGAATTTCAGGGGTGAAAAGAAACATGTTATTATTCTCCCCATCGATTTTAAAGGCCAAAAGTTTTTTATTGCCGGCTTTATAACCGACACAGATTACCGTAACAAAACCCGCACACTTAACCACCAGCTAATTATTTACATTGCAGGCATATTAATGCTTGTATTTATTGGTATGCCAATATTAAAAATCATTTTTATCGACTCGCTTGAGCGTTTAAAAGCCACTGATGCCATTGGTAGCGGAATTTCCATCATGTTTGGAGTCGGCCTTTTAATGATAATAATGATTAGTTTGTTAAAAAACCAGGTTGCCGACCGGGTTGCACAATCCAGGCGAATTTCTCAAATTTCAAATACATTGTACTCAAATTTCAAAAAAGACATAAACTCTGTAAAAAAACTGTATTCCGATATTTTATGGTATAACGATCCATACCAAATCTCAACATTATTTTTCGAATTTCCTTTTGATTTGCCCATAATGGTCGCAAAGCATTTTGATAGCGATAAAAAATTCAAGCTGATTGACAAGTTACAAAGTCCGTTTCAACTGAACGAGATTATTTTAATTGATTCGAAAGGAATTGTGCGAAAAGCAGTTACTCGTACCGCCTTTTCGGAAGTAGTTGAAGTTAACCTGTCTGAAAGGCAGTATTTTAAAAATGCAGTTGAAATCAATAAATCGTGGCCTGCGGGCGACGGGTTCAACTTTTACATTGAGTCGGTTAAATCATACAACACTGGTAAGGTTGAAACAGCAGTTTCATTTCATACCACCCGTTTCAATTCTATGCCTGTACTGGCCGTAACATCGGCAATCCCTTCGCTGTACAACCAGGTTTTGCCCAAAGACGCAGAATTTGTTATTATCGATAACACCGGCAAAGTATTGTACCATTCTAAAAAAAATAAAAATCTGCACGAGAATTTTATTCAGGAATGCGAGTCCAATTTCAGGTTAATAAAAACAATCGAATCGAAAAATGAAAATATCGTAAAGCTAAACTATGATGAAAAAAAGTGGCTTGCCCGGATTGTTCCCATCAAAGATACACCACTCTTCCACATCACCCTGCTCGATTTAAATCAAAACGATAATCACAACGCCCGCATTTTTCTTATCACATTCTACTTTTTCATCTTTTCACTCATTTTTATGGTGGTTGCATTGCTGTCGATAATTATGGCGCTTCGCCCGAAATTCGACCCGGAAAAGAAATCATGGATTTTTAAATGGATAATTCTTCAACCCAATAAATATAATATTTACAAGGCACTGACATCAATTTTGGCAATTATCGTGGTTTTTCAGTTTTCCGGCATATTTTTAACAAATCATCCGGCAGAAATTTTAATATACCAATTCATTTTTATCCTTTTCACTTTGTTTGTAACGCTGTTGCTGCTAATCGATGAAAAAATCAAATCCGACGATTTTATTCAGTTAAAGTATCTACCAGTAATTTTCATCTGTGCTGTTTTTGTTTTGTTGCTTTTAATAATTCTTGAGAAATCAGGCCTAATCAGGTTTTTGGTTATTCCGGTATCCTTAGTTTTGCTAATTACCTTAACCATACCGCGCATTTTAAAACACTTTGCAATTTCAGAACCCACAAATGAAGAATCAAACTCATCAGAAAAAATTAAAATTAAAACCACCTATCTTGCCTTTCTGTTTTTATGGCTTGCCAGTTTATCGGCAGTACCTGTGGTTCAATACTATTTTTCAGTTAAAAAGCTGGAAGGAAAATTCCGGATGAACGAAGAATTCATGAATATAGCCGAGGATAACCTCCAATTATTTAACGAATTAAACGACTACGATGCTGATTGGTTTAAACGTATCCAGGGTAATGGAATTGATTATTTGAAAGTTTCATTTCATCCTGTGAGTGAGGCATTTGATTCACAATTTGATTGCGACAGTAAAACTGCTTTTTATGAAAATATTTACATTTCGCTGCCCGACCCGACAACTGCCGGTAAAAATTATCCTGAATTATTAACCGGGCAAAATTATGTCAATAAATGTTTTAACGGAAAAACACTTTTTTTCAGAAAAGGAACTGATAAGGGGGCGATTACCGTAAAATATTCCGACGATAAACCGCAATTTTTTGTTTTTTGGTATGTTCTGCTTGTCATACTGGTATTTTCATTTTTTGTTGGTTTTGTTTGGTTTTTGCTGACATACCTCGCAAAAGTAATACTCAATCTGAATCAGGAAAAACCGTTCAGTTCAAAAATTGAATGGTTCAAAATCCTTGAAAACAACGACTGTAAAAGAATCATGCTAAATTCATATCATGGAGAAAATTTTTTAAGAGAATCGCTAAAATTAAGCATTGAAAAAAATACCGTTGAAATTAAAGAAATACATGCAGCCAGACTGGTTACGCCCGATTTTACTTGGGAACCACATCTGGCAGGTTCCCCTTCAATTATCTGGATTCATGATTTTAAACAAGTTATTTGCGAATTTGACAAACATGAAAAACTGCTTTCGTTAATAACATGGCTGAGCCTGAATTTCGATAAAAAAATTGTGCTCGATTTTTCGTTCGAAATTGATTTAATTAATGAGTTTTACGACGAGTATATTGCCACAGGTGATTTAAAGCCAGAACAAATAGCCCAGATTTTTATTTTGCGCGAAAAGTGGAAAAACCTGTACGATGGATTTATAAAATTCAACGGGTACTTAAATCAGAATATCAACGATAAAAAAGAGAACCGGAGGACTGAAGATGACTTTGAACGCCGCGAAAATGAGAGTCAGGAGACTCGGTTTTCAGAAATCTGGGGGAATTTAACTTCTTATGAAAAAATAGTTTTATTCGACCTTGCCGATGACGGTTTAATGAACCGTAAAAATACAGACATGGTTAAGGCACTGATAAACAAGAGATTAATAAAACCATATCCAAACCCGACATTTTTTTCTGATGATTTCAGGGATTTTGTTCGAAAAAGTTTCAATTCGAAAGAAATAAAAAGTATTGAAGAAAAGCTTGGATTAAAAGGCCGCTGGCACAATGCCCGTTATATTATTTTACTGATTATTATTCCTTTAACCGCGTTCGTACTTATTTCTCAAGGCATGTCAATCGAAAAAATATTTGGAATTTTTGCCGCGGGAATTGCAGCCGTTTCAGGGTTAATGAGGTTATTCGACAGCAGTATTTTTAAACAGGGATCACAGTAAAATCAATTTGTTGCAATCGCTTACTGATACTCACAATTATATTCAACATTTCCAC
>JBBIVS010000072.1:0-3142 GCA_037439605.1 Draconibacterium sp.
CAACTAATATTTTTCGGCACGGAAGGAAGGAGTGGAAACAGGAAGAATGGTTTCGGGAATCATGATTTTAAGTTAAAAAGACAGAAGACAGTAAGTGCTAAAAAAAACTTAAAAAACAATTCTGTTCTTCCTATTTGGGGTAAAACAACTATCTTCGCAACTGTTAAATTTTCAGAATCTTATTAATTTCCGTGAAATCAACAGCAAATGAAAAAATATTCACTGTACAATAATGTTTTTGGCTGGGCAACTTTTATTATTTCAGCTATTGTTTATTTAATGACAATTGAGCCAACTGCCAGTTTCTGGGATTGTGGCGAATTTATCACCACAGCATTCAAACTTCAGGTTGGGCACCCTCCCGGTGCGCCAATTTTTATGATAGCTGGCAGGTTTTTTACCCTTTTTGGCGGGCCTGAAGATGCTGCTGTACTTGTCAATACCATGTCGGCACTCGCAAGTGCATTTACCATCATGTTTTTGTTCTGGACAATAACACACCTGGCCAAAAAGCTGGTTGTTAACGGAAATAATATCACAACCAGTCAAACAATTTCCATTATTGGAAGCGGATTTGTTGGCGCTTTGGCTTACACTTTTTCAGATACTTTCTGGTTTTCGGCGGTTGAAGGCGAAGTTTATGCTTTTTCATCATTAATGACTGCCATTGTTTTCTGGGCAATTCTGAAATGGGAAAATGTGGCTGATGAACCTTATTCAAACCACTGGCTGATTTTTATTTCATATATTATCGGACTTTCAATTGGTGTGCATTTACTTAACTTACTGGCAATTCCGGCTATTGTTTTTGTTTATTATTTCAAAAAGTACGAAATTACCCGTAAAGGTGTTTTAACAGCGTTAGCCGCATCGGTTATCATATTGGGAATTATCATGTATGGAATTATCCCGGGTGTTGTTACCATTGGATCGTGGTTCGAACTGTTGTTTGTAAATTCATTTAGTCTTCCATTTCACTCCGGACTTTTATTTTATGTGGTACTAATTATTGCTGCTGTTGTTTATGGTATATGGTACACCACAAAAAAACAAATGGTTTTATGGAATACTGTAATTGTTGGAGTTACCGTAATTTTAATCGGTTATTCATCATTTGCGCTCATCATCATCCGTTCATCGGCACAACCGCCGATGGACCAAAACAGCCCGAATAACGCATTTTCGCTGTTAAGCTATCTTAACCGCGAGCAATATGGCGACAGGCCGCTCTTTTATGGACAGTTTTATAATTCACCTCTCGATCCTCAGCAGCGTTATTTGCAGGGAAAAGCGATATACACTCCAATTAAAGGTAAATACGTGGTTACCAACCATCGCGTAATTCAAAATTACGACAAAAAATTCAACATGCTTTTCCCAAGGATGTGGAGTACGATGGAATCTTTTCATGCCGATGATTATGTGGAATGGGGAAAAGTTAAAGGCAAACGTATTCAGCATAAAAACGAACAGGGAGAAAATGAAATCATTATAAAACCAACGTTTACAGAAAATATGCGTTTCTTTTTCCGGTATCATGTAAACCACATGTACTGGCGGTATTTTATGTGGAACTTTGTTGGGCGTCAAAATGATATTCAAAGTCATGGAAGCATTATTCATGGAAACTGGATAAGCGGGATTAAATTTATTGACAACGCAATGCTGGGCAATCAGGATAATTTACCTGCCAGTCTGGCCAACAACAAGGCAAAAAACAAATATTATTTTCTTCCGCTCATTCTCGGATTGTTAGGTATATTTTTTCAGTATAGCAAAAGTGTTGAAGGCAAAAAAGGTATTTGGGTGGTTTTCCTGTTGTTTTTTATGACCGGGCTGGCCATTGTAATTTACCTGAACCAGTACCCTCACCAACCACGTGAGCGCGATTACGCTTATGCCGGATCGTTCTATGCATTTGCTATTTGGATTGGGCTCGGAGTGCTTGCCATTGCTGAAGGATTAAGAAAGTTTATGCCCGAAACCATTTCTGCCGGAATTGCCGGAATATTGACACTTGTGCTTGTTCCCGGAATTATGGCAGCCGAAAACTGGGACGACCACGACCGCTCGGGCCGTTACACAGCGCGCGATTTTGGCGCCAACTACCTGGAAACATGTGCACCAAACGGTATTATTTTCACCAATGGCGATAACGATACTTTCCCGCTCTGGTACAATCAGGATGTGGAAGGTGTGCGAACCGATGTTCGTGTTTGCAACCTGAGTTATTTGCAAACTGACTGGTACATAAACCAAATGCGGCGTAAAGCCTACCTTTCGGACCCGATGCCATTTTCAATGACTGAGGATAAATATATCCAAGGAACGCGCGATGTGGTATATCTGATGAATAACCCGCGAATTGCCCGGCAAACCATTGGTTTGAAAGAAGCCGTTGATTTTGTTGCCGACGATAACCCGGCAACAAAATTACAACAAGCTGACAATGCGGCTTACATTCCGAAGAAAATACTGAGTTTTAAAATCGACAAAGAGGCAGTTATCAGGAATAAGGTGGTTCGTCCGCAGGATTACGACAAAATTGTAGATACCATTACCATCGATTTGTCGGACCGGAATTATCTATCGAAAGACGAATTGATGATACTGGATTTGCTTGCAACAAATAACTGGGAACGCCCCATTTACTGGGCAATTACTGTTGGCCGCAACAAGTACCTGAACCTTGAGAATTATTTTCAGGTTGAAGGATTTGCTTACCGTTTGGTGCCGATTAAAAGCCAAAGTCAGCCCGACCGTTTGATGTTTGGAAATGTTGCGTCAGATATTATGTACGACAACATTATGAATAAATTTAAATGGGGAAACATGAACGACCCCAAAGTTTATATCGATGAAAACAACATGCGGATGATGACCAACGTCACCAATAGTTTTAACAGGTTGGCAACCACTTTAATTGAAGAAGGCAAAAAAGATTCTGCAATCGCTGTAATCGACAGGTGCATGGAACTGATTCCAATTAGCATTGCCCCTCCGGGTTATTTTTCAATTGAACTTGCAGGAAACTATTTCAAAGCTGGCGCCACCGAAAAAGGGAAAGTGCTTTTGGAACAATTATACAATTCATTTAACGACGATTTGAGTTACTATTTCTCGTTAGACCGGAAATTTATGC
>JBBIVS010000072.1:3179-10908 GCA_037439605.1 Draconibacterium sp.
TTTCTTCCTTCAGATTGTTGAAAGAACCGCGAGGACAAATAAGCAGACTGAGCTTGCCAAAAAGGTTGAAGATGCAATGCAAGGCTATTTTTCAAAATTCAATGCAATTTAAAATCGCAAAAGAGAGAATAAAATGAATATTCTGATTATTGGTTCAGGTGGCCGCGAACATGCAATGGGTTGGAAAATAAAACAAAGCAAAAAAGTTAATCAGTTATTTTTTGCTCCCGGAAATGCAGGTACTTCGCAAATTGGCGTCAATCTTGAAACAAGTGTCACCGATTTTCAGAAAATAAAAACCTTGGCGTTGCAAAACAAAATCGACTTAATGGTGATTGGCCCTGAAGTTCCATTGGTTAAAGGGTTGCACGATTATTTTGCCTCCGATGCCGAATTAAATTCAGTTAAAGTTGTTGGCCCTAAAAAACAAGGGGCAAAGTTGGAAGGGAGCAAAGATTTTTCAAAAGATTTTATGATGCGGCACAACATTCCCACTGCCCGGTATTTAACTGTTACCAGTGAGAATTTGGACGAGGGACTTGCGTTTCTTCAAACCTTAAAACCACCCTATGTTTTAAAAGCTGATGGTTTGGCTGCCGGCAAAGGTGTTTTGATAATAGAATCATTGGAAGAAACAAAAAAATCGCTGAAAGTTATGCTTGACGGTCAGTTTGGCGAAGCCAGCCGGAAAGTTGTAATCGAAGAATTTTTAAGTGGAATTGAGGTTTCTGTTTTTGTTATTACCGATGGGAAAAGTTACAAAATACTCCCGGAAGCGAAAGATTACAAACGCATTGGCGAAGGCGACACCGGACTTAACACTGGCGGAATGGGCGCCATTTCACCAGTTTCGTTTGCTGATGCCGGATTTATGGAAAAGGTGGAAAAACGAATTATTCAACCCACCATCTCAGGATTGCTAAAAGACAATATCGAATACTGTGGTTTTATATTTTTCGGGTTAATCAGCGTAAATAAAGAACCGTATGTTATTGAATACAATGCCAGAATGGGCGACCCGGAGACCGAAGCGGTGATGTTGCGCATAAAGTCTGATTTTGTTGATTTGCTCGAAGGCGTTGTAACCCGAACACTCGAAAATAAAACCATTGAAATTGACGAACGTTCGGTTGCAGCTGTAATGCTGGTTTCGGGCGGATACCCCGGAAACTATGAGATCGGGAAAGTAATTTCAGGAATTGAAAATGTAACCGGAAGCATTGTTTTTCATGCCGGGACGAAAACTGAAAATAACAACATTGTAACAGCCGGTGGTAGAGTGATTGCCATTAGTTCGTACGGAGCAGATATGAAAAGCGCATTGGAAACGTCGTACAAAAATGCCAAAATCATACAATTCGATAACAAATATTACCGGAAAGATTTAGGATTCGACCTGTAAAAAAATGATTTTACGATTATTAAAGTCCAGCAACCCATTTATTTATATTCTTTTTCTTTTTCTCGGAATCTTATTCTGGGCTGGTAGTTTATTATATCCGTTACCCTACAATTTTTTTGTTGGTGAAAACGATAATATTTTTTATTCGCCAATTTATAAACTTACAGTAAAATTGCCCCTTTTACAGGTTGTTCTTTCATTAATTATCGTTCTTTTTCTGGCGTTTCTGGTTCAGCAAATCAACAGCAGATACGCGCTTATCAAAGCGCGGACAAAACTGCCAATTGCCATTTACATCATTATCACCGGAGGTTTTACAACGATGCATACGCTGCACCCGGTTTTTTTCGGAGCTATTTTCCTGCTTTTTGCCGTTAACAGTTTGTTTTCAATATTTAATAATCCAAAACCAGAGACTGATATATTTAATGCCGGATTTTTTATTGCAATTGGCACACTCTTTTATTTTAACCTGATTGTGATGTTACCCGCATTTTTGATTGCCATTTCGGTTTTGCGACGCGAAAGGAACTGGCGCGAATTTTTAATTCTTATTATTGGTTTTGTTATCCCTTCGCTGTTTGCGGTGAGTTATGCCTTTGTTACCAACCAACTGAACGAACTTTTTATCATTTTTCAGAAAAACCTGATTACACCGGTAAACTATTTTAAAAATAACTTAATGTTACAGGGATATTTAATTTTACTTGTTTTTCTAACCATAATTGGCAGTGTTAAAATAATTCAGCAATACGACTCTATGAAAGTTGGTATCCGCAAATATTACCTGGTTCTGTTCATTACATTTGTTTTTTCGATGATCAGTTTTGTGTTTATCCCGGCCACTTCACTCGAAATGCTTGTAATTTCGGTGCTGCCGGTAACTTTTCTGGTATCAAATCTTTTTACTTCAATTCAATCAGGTTTCTGGCGTGAATTGCTATTTACACTTCTTGCCGGAGCTGCTGTTTTTATGCAAATTGCTGACAGATTGATTTTTAAAGGATAATGGCAACAGGAACACTAAAATCCGGGAAACACGTTTAACAAAAATTTTAACAAAAAGCAATGGCGTTTATTTTAAATATCGAAACATCAACCGAAGTTTGTTCGGTTTCGCTTGCTGAAAACGGAAATTTAATTGTATTGAAAGAAAGCAACGAAGGTTTTAACCATTCTAAATCGTTAACGGTTTTTATCGAGGAAATTTTTGACGGGAATAATCTGAAAATAAAATCGCTCGATGCGGTTGCCGTGAGCAAGGGGCCGGGTTCGTACACCGGTTTGCGCATAGGTGTTTCGGTTGCCAAAGGATTGTGTTACGGGTTGAGTATCCCGCTTATTTCGGTTTGTTCGCTCGAAATGATGGCGGTTCATACTGCCCTTAAGCTTGAAAAATATATGCCGGAGAGAAGTTCTTTGCCAGTTATCTTATGTCCGATGATCGATGCCCGCCGAATGGAAGTTTATACTGCGCTGTACAATTTGGAGGGGAAAGAAATAAGGCCTGTTTCCGCGGAAATTATCGGTGAAAATTTTCTTTACGAATTGTTCATTACACATCAAATAATCTTTTTTGGCAATGGCGCCGGGAAATGCAACGGCAGGATAAATCACAAAAATGCAATTTTTGCAGGGCCCAGCGAAACCTCGGCACAATTTATGCAAGCCATTTCAGAAGTAAAATTTAAAAAACAGGAATTTGAAGATGTTGCTTATTTCGAACCGTTTTACCTGAAAAACTTCGTGGCAACAATTCCGAAAGTTAAAATTCTGAAATGAAACGAATTATCGGCATATCGCTCTTTTTTTTTCTGCTGATACAAAATGTTTCGGCTAAAAAGCAGAGCATATTGTTTGATTTTAAATTTGGTTTTGCCAAAGGTGGTGAGGCGCTCATCACAATAACCGATACTGTTTTTAATGGTTTGCCAGCCATTCATTATCACATGGATGGGAGAACAACTGGCCTGACAGATAAATTATTCGGGGTTAACGACATTTATGAAACCTTTGTGGATGCTAAAACGCTGTTACCGGTAAAATCAATCAGAAACATTAAGGAAGGAAATTACCGATGGTATAACGAAACCTGGTTTTACCACGATATCGACTCGTTATACAGCAACAAAACCGGGCGGATAGCAATTCCGGATAATTTGGTGGATATGGTTTCAGTATTTTTTTATTTTATGAATAATTATCTTTTTAAAAATGCCAAACCCGGCACAATTGTTTCGTTTCCTACATATCACGGAGATAAAATTTCAAATGTTTCGATTAAGTACGATAGCGAAATTATAGTAAAAACCGATTTGGGAGAAGTTGAATCATATATGCTTGTTTCATCGGTTGACAAGGGAAAATTGTTATACCGCTCCGATGGGGTCAGGTTTTTTATCTCCAAAGAGAAAAAAATACCGGTTTTAATTGAATTAGACATGAAACTAGGGCAATTAAAAGCTGTCCTCAGAAGTTATAAAATAAATAATATTGAACAGGTTACGAAGTAGAGAAGCTAATTTCTCAACCAAAATATGTACTGATTTGGTTGATTTCTAACTGTTTTATTTATTTTTGCGCCGTAATAAACAAGAAAAATAAAAATTCATGGCTTCAACTGCAGATTTCAGAAACGGATTGTGTTTCATGTTTAAGGGAGAAATTCACACAATAGTAAGCTTCCTGCATGTAAAACCCGGTAAAGGACCGGCTTTTGTCCGTACCAAACTCAGGAATATCAAAACAGGCAGAATTATAGAAAATACTTTTAATTCTGGGGTAAAAGTAGAAGATGTTCGTGTTGAACGTCGTCAGTACCAATATCTTTACAAAGACGAGACAGGTTTAAATGTGATGAACACGCAAACTTTTGAGCAAATTTCGATACCGGAAAGTATGATTGAAAATGCGGACCTGATGAAAGAGGGACAAATCATCGAAATTCAGTTTCATGCGGACGAAGAAATTCCGTTAACCGCCGAAATGCCCCCTGTGGTTGAACTCCTGGTGACCTCAACAATTGCGGGCGAAAAAGGAAACACAGCCAGTTCGAATGCGTTAAAACCGGCAACTGTTGAAACCGGCGCTGAACTAATGGTCCCAATGTTTATCAACGAAGGCGACATTATCAGGGTAAGCACGGTTGACAGAAGCTACAGCGAGCGGGTGCGACAGTAATGTCCTTACTGATCTCAACAGGAAGAGGGATCAGAAAAAAGTTAAAAATAATTTGGAAATAATTCCGGTCTGTTTCAGGCCGGAATTTTTTGTGCCTGAACCTGATTTCCGGAATAAATATCAATTGCCACAATCATTGCAGTAAATCCCCAAAATGGAACCGAAAGTTTATCGGTATCGAGGAAATTATTCAGAAAACCGTGGATATAATAGGTAACCAACCCAATGAAGGCAGCCAGAACAATTGATTTCAAACGCATGTCGGATAGCCGCATGTAAGTATGAACGGCAGTGTAAATAACCACCCCGATAATCAGTAAGAAAGTAAGCAACCCCAAAACTCCTGACTCCGAAAGCGGCCCAAGATATTCGCTATGCGCATTTCCGCCATCGGCCGAGTTGGTGCTGATTATGGTGCGGTTCGCATTAATCTGAAAAGGGGCATATTGAAACATGTAAGTTCCTGGCCCATATCCAAAAACCGGTTTTTGCTCAAACATCTGAATTGCACAATTCCAGCGGTTGAGGCGCTCCAGGTTCGAAGCATCGCTGGTTATATTTGTCATCGACGAAAGATGTGTTTTCAAATCAGCCGACGATTGTTTTGAGTTCTTTTCGAGACTCATAAAAATCTGATCCTGAAAGGCGAAAAACAAAACCAGCAAAGTAGTAAATATGATAAACAATGGTTTAAACCTGATTCTCAATTTGACAATTCCAAATACAACAATTGCCACTATCATGCTTAACCAGGCCGCACGGGTGTATGATAATACAAAACCAACGAGCAGAATAACAAATCCAATGGCAGAAATAATTTTCACTTTACTTGATACAAAACCCCCGAAAGTGAACATTGCCATAAAAGGAAGATACATTGCCAGCGCTGCGCCATACGATGTATGATCTTTATAAAAAGGGTTGCACACAAAATTGGCAACCTCCTTATTCCAGATTCCATAACCCAAATGACGGTTAAGTGTATAAAATATGACAACAATTAAAGAAACTACATAAAGCCCTACATATTTTTCGATATTTTTTCCTTCAGCAAACATTTTTGCTGTTAAAAAATACAAACCAACCACAAACCAGATTCTTGCCAGAAAAAACTTAACTGAAACGATGGGCATTGTGCTTGTGAGGGCAGTTAAAAATATCCAGAGTGAATTAATATAAATGGCCAGCGAAACCGGATGGGTAAGGATTTGTTTGTCGAATCCCCGTTCGTGGATAAGTTTCAACAGAAAAACAATCAGCAACCCCACCAACAGCGGTTCGGTAGGTAAAAACATATCGAACCCAAAACCCGGCATAATCTCGGAGAGTGTGAGCGAAAGTGGGGCAAAAAAAGCAACGAGGTAAATAATTTTATCGAAAGAAAAAATAACCACAAGAAGCAATGCAAGAATGAATGGAAGTGCATTTACCACCATTAAATCCTTTTTCACCATAAAAAAGATGTTCAATAAAATAAAACTTATTGAAATAAGATAAAAGAGGGAAAGTTTTATGGATGCCTTTTGAAACAACGGTTTTAGTTATTCTTTTTTACGGTAATCGAGGACAAGAAATACCAGCAGTGCCATAAAAACTGCAGAGAATGCCGAAAAAACAACAATCAGCCATCTCACAGGGTACGACTTTTTATCGGCAGGAAACGGATGTTCAACCACATGGCTGTACGTAATATTCTTCTCGTATTCGCTGAGGTTAAGTTCGTAAACTTGCTTTATTTTAACGATATCCTCAAGCACATTGTTAAAAGCCACTTCCAGTTTCTGAGATTCGGCGCCTTTGTCGATTATATTCTGATACATTGTTTTAATCTTATTAATGTCTTCCTGTGCAGCATTTCCCCTTCCTTCAACCAGCGCTTTTATATACCCCCTGACAATTTCGGGCGACTGAACATAAACGCCAACCACGCCCGATTCTTTCCTCAGGATATTGATAAGATTAGTAAGCGAATCGGCCTCGGCATATTTTCTGTCAAGCTGTTTTTTTGAAATCTTTACAAGTTCAAGGTTTTTAGCCCTGTACATATTTCCAACAGCCTGGTTATAAAAATGTATTAGCGAATCGCACATATCGCTTGCAATTTGCGGATCATAAGCCATTACGTTTATTTCAACGGTTTCGTTTTGGGTTTTTGAAGTCTTTATATTTTTATTATAAATTTCAAAAGTGTAAGTCAAATATTGCGGGTCGTCCTTGCTTACATTGAAAATATCTTTTGATGCAAAAGCATCAAATATTTTAAATTTCACCGTGTTTGAACTGATAATCTCAAGCAACTGTTCTGTTTTTGATTCTTCGCTCATTTCACCCAGGTTAGTGGGATATATTCGGGCAGTGGATTTAAATTTAGGTTTAATAAAGGCAGGTCCCGAAAAAACAGCCCCAAGAAAAACGGCTATTATACCAACAGCAATAAAATGAAATTTGCGTTTCCAAATCAGATTAAGGATACGCTGGTTGTCAAAAAAATTATCCATAACAATTAGTTCATCGTTTTTAAACGCTTTATTCAACGAAATGAAACGGTTTTTAGTATTGTATTCGAAAACGAAATCATTTTAAATTAAGCCACAATTATTAACGAGTAATTCTTTTTACCTTTTTGGGCAATAATATATTTATTGTTAATTAAAAATGAGTTGTTTACCACCAAATCCGAATTTGGCACCTTTACCTTGTTTATGCTCAGTCCATTTCCCTGAATAGTCCTGCGTAATTCTCCTTTCGATTCAAAAACACTGGTTCTTTCAGCCAGCAAATCAACAATATTAATTCCGTTTTCAATTTCAGTTTTCAAAACAATAAATTGCGGGACACCCTCGAAAACAGCAAGAAATGTTTTTTCGTCGAGATTTTTCAACTCATCGGCTGTGCCTTTTCCAAAAAGGATTTCGGAAGCTGAAACTGCCATTTCAAAATCTTTCCTCGAATGAACCATGACAGTAATCTCTTCAGCCAGTTTTTTCTGAAGCACGCGGACATGCGGAGCCTCTTTGTGCTGTTCTATTAATGCTGAGATTTCGTTCTTCGATAAAAGTGTAAATATTTTTATATATCGTTCAGCATCTTCATCAGAGGTATTTAGCCAGAACTGGTAGAATTTATAGGGTGAAGTACGTTCCGGGT
>JBBIVS010000073.1:0-10782 GCA_037439605.1 Draconibacterium sp.
TGCGCCCTGTAAAGATGGAATTGCCCGGATTAAACCGTTAAAAGAGGAACTGGCAAAAGAAGATATCGTGTTTGTTTACATTACCAATCCCACATCTCCCGAAAAAGATTACCAAAAAGCAATTCCCGATATTAAAGGCGAACATTTTAAGGTTTCTGCTGATGACTGGAATTTACTCACATCGAAATTTAATATTTACGGTATTCAGCATTATGCATTGGTTGATAAAACAGGAAGGATAGTCAATCCACACCTGAATCATCTTGACAATGAACCGCTCAAAAAACTTCTGATGGATGAAGTGAACAAATAATTTGTTTATTAATAGCGAGTTGCCTGATTTTTGATTAGTTTCAAAACGCCAAAGTCTAAGATTGAATTGGAAGTTTTTTTAATTAACCTTTGTGAATCTTTGAGCCTTTGAGTCTTTGTGGCTAATCTTTTTTTTACTACAAATACACAAAAAGAAAATTTTACGAGATGAAAATCAAATCTATCATCGTTGACGACGAAAAACATGGCCGAGAAAACCTCGCCGGTATTCTGCGACAATATTGTCCAAACGTTGATTTGGCAGGTGAAGCAGATTCTGTTGATGCTGCTGTTTTACAGATTCAGAAACACAACCCTGATCTTGTTTTCCTCGATATTGAAATGCCAAAAGCCAATGGATTTCAACTGCTTGAGCGGTTCAAGGATTTTCGTTTTGAGGTGATTTTTGTTACTGCTTATGACAATTACGCCATCAAAGCCATCCGGTTTTCTGCCGCCGATTACATTCTGAAACCCATCAACCTGAACGATTTACAAACTGCGGTAAGTAAAGTGGCAGAACGCATTCAGCAAAAACAGGAAAACCAGCGGATGAAACAACTGGTTTACAACATCAGTCAGCCGCAGAATCCGCGCATTGGGCTGCCCACCGGCGATCGCATTGAATTTGTTGAAGTGCATAAAATAATCCGTTGCCAGGGAGAAGGAAATTATTCGCACATCTGGTTCGAGGGAAACAAACATTTGCTGGTGGCCAATACGCTTGTTGAATTTGAAGACTTGCTGCAGGAGTATTCATTTTTCAGGGTTCACAAAACACATTTGGTAAACCTGAAACATGTAATTGCGTATGAAAAAACGGATGGCGGAATCCTTCAACTTTCGAATGGTGATAAAGTTCCAATTTCGCGCCGCAGAAAAGAAGATGTTCGGAAAATGCTAAAAGTAATTTAATATGAAGACATTTGTTTTAATAATCATGATTCTGGGAGCAGAAATAATTTCATCAGCCCATGAAGCCAAAACAGAAAATAATTTTCAGCAAAAGAAATTCAACACCGAAACAAAAACTGATTCAACTGAGTTTTTTGCGATTTCTCCCAAATTCAAAACTGATACATCCGAGATTGAAATATTGCCTTTTCGAAAATTGCCGGGTGATTTGTTCTTGCAAAACAATCAAAATAAAAATGATTTTTTCGCAAATAAGGAGAAACCTGAATTCAGGATGCCGGTAGCAGGAGGAGGATATAATTATTTCAATATGCCAATTGCAGTTCCTGATTCAACAGTTGAGTATTACATCAAAAACAAACGGATCGATTATGTGAATCCCTTGGAAAAAAGGAAGCAATAAAAAAGGAGCCTTGCAGCTCCTTTTCTATTATTCTGTATTTCCTTTTCAGAATTAAACCAGTTTTGCATCTAACTCAATAGTTGCAGTACCTCCGGCATACAACCTCGAAATCGGGCATTTTACTTTTGCTGTTTCTGCAAGTTCTACAAATTTTTCCTGCGAAAGTCCGGCACATTTCACAACTGTTGCCAGTTTGATATTTGTAATTGCAGGCCCACCATCCAACTGTCCCAAAGTTACAGCAGCTTCTGTTTCAATACTTTCAGGATTTAATCCTTCACCTGTAATCAGTGCCGACAAAAACATCGAATAACATCCTGATTGTGCAGCGCCAACCAACTCTTCAGGATTTGTTCCCTTTTCATTTTCAAAACGCGTTGCAAAGGTAAACGGGCCGCTGTATCCCGTAAAACTCATCGTTCCTTTTCCCTCTTTCAGTGTTCCGTTCCAAACCGATTTTACTTTTCTGACTGTCATAATTTTATTTTTAAGATTACTAAATATTCAAACTAAATTAAAACTTTTGCATAAATATAGGTTTAAAAAAGCCATCAATCAAATTGATTTTTTTGAAACCGAATAGACAAAAGCTATTTTTTATTTGACTGTTTTTTTAATATCACTATATTTAGCTGTTTTTTTGAATTTTAAAACAAATGATAGATACCTATCCAATTAAAACTTTTTAATAATTATGGAAAACAATTCTAAAAGTACAGTTTCAAGACGCTCATTTCTTGGAACTTCGGCAGCAGTAGCTGCAGGGATTACCATTCTGCCCAGCAATGTTGTGGCAGGATTAGGACACAAAGCGCCCAGTGATAAACTCAACATCGTTGGAGTTGGAGTTGGAGGAATGGGTTTTGCTAACCTGAAAAACCTGGCATCGGAAAACATCATCGGTTTATGCGATGTTGACTGGAAATACACCGGTGGAAACGGAGTATTCGATCGTTGGCCGAACGCCAAAAAATACAAGGACTGGCGCAGAATGTACGATGAACAGGTTAAGGATTTTGATGCAGTGGTTGTTGCCACTGCCGACCATACCCACGCCATTGTGGCTGCCACTGCAATGACCATGGGAAAACACGTTTACGTGCAAAAACCTTTAACCCATTCAGTTTACGAATCGCGGTTACTCACTAAACTGGCTGTAAAGAATAAACTGGCAACTCAGATGGGTAATCAGGGTTCTTCGGGCGAAGGTGTAAACCTGACTACCGAATGGCTTGCCAACGGCGAAATTGGCGAAGTGACCAAAGTTGAAGCTTTCACCGACCGTCCAATCTGGCCGCAGGGTTTAAATACTCCGGAAAGAGGCGACTGGGTTCCGGATACTTTGGATTGGGATTTGTTTGTGGGGCCGGCAAAAATGCGTCCGTACAACCAGATTTATCACCCGTGGAACTGGCGCGGCTGGTGGGATTATGGCACTGGCGCCCTTGGCGATATGGCCTGTCACATTCTTCACCCCGTATTCGTAGGGTTGGAATTGGGATATCCGATTCATGCTCAGGGAAATTCAAGTTTGTTACTCAACGATTGTGCCCCGGTTTCGCAGGCTGTGAAATTAACTTTCCCGTCGCGCACACCAAAACGCGCATGGAAAGGAGCAAAAAAAGGCGCTGCATTACCTCAGGTTGATGTTTACTGGTACGACGGAGGTATTAAACCGATGTTGCCCGAGGGCTGGCCGGCAGGTAAAAACCCGAACGACAGCGGTGGTGGCGTAATTTTCCACGGTACAAAAGATAAACTGATTTGCGGTTGTTACGGAGTAAATCCATGGTTACTCTCAGGCCGTGTGCCGGATGCTCCGAAATTCCGCAGAAGAATTGAAAAAGCAACACAGGGCGGACACGAAATGGATTGGGTACGCGCTTGTAAGGAAAGTCCTGAAAACCGCGTAGCCACAGCTTCCGATTTCAGTGAAGCCGGACCATTTAACGAAATGGTTGTTATGGGTGTGCTTGCAGTTCGTTTGCAGTCGCTCAATAAAGTGTTAGACTGGAACGGAGAAAAAATGGAATTCACCAATCTGTCCGACACTGAAGAAATCAGAACCGTTGTAAAAGATGGTTTCGAAATTCACGATGGTCACCCGTCGTTCAAGAAAACCTGGACTGACCCAACTCCGGCAAAGGCATTTGCTGCTGAACTGATTAAGCATACTTACAGGGCACCCTGGAAATTACCGGATATGCCTGTATAATCTGATGGGATGAAATAATAGTAAAAAGGATGTTCGTTCGCGAATATCCTTTTTTTATTTCATTTTTTTGAACCACATAAATTCCCCCTTATTATAATACTGATTTTTCAGATCTGGATTTTCTTTTAATTCATCCAACGTGTACGGTTGGTGCGGAACAAGTACATCGTCGCCCGGTTTCCAGTTGTAAGGTGTAAGTACATTTTCTTTTTGTGTTAATTGCAGGGCAGCAACTGTCCTCCAAATTTCATCCATGCTTCGGCCTACATTCGTTGGATAAAAAGAAATGGACTGAATAATATTATCCGCATCGATAATAAACACACCTCTGACATCCCTTTTGTCGTTGTTGGAAACATGCAGCATACCGTATTTTTTTGATACTTTTCCAGAAAGGTCTGCTACAATCGGGTAATTGATTTTTACAGACCTGCCATCTTCGCTCATAGCCCTTTCCATAAATTCTTTCCACAATAAATGGCGGTCAATTTCATCAATCGATACAACTGCGATTTTTACATCAAGCGAATCAAATTTTTTCTGATAATAGGCAAGACCGCACAATTCCGATGTGCAAACGGCGGTAAAATCAAGAGGGTGGCTAAATAAAATTTTCCAGCTTTTCCCAAAATCTTCCGGAAAATTCAAAATGCCATTGGTCGAATTTTCTGTAAATGATGGGGCTTTATCACCTAGCAACGGGAATTTTTTGTTTTTCGGCCAGGTTGACATTGCAAACAAAACAATCAAAAATGTAAATACAACTTTCTTCATTGTCAATAAATATTATCAAATAAAAATTCAAATAACCTTAAAATCCCAGGTTGGTTCACAGATAACATTTCTTTGATATGAAGGTTTGTTAATGATCTGTTATTTTCTGAATTGCATGTTTTAAAAAGGATGGCTTTACTAAGGACGAAATTTTTAAATATTTATAATTATTTGTTTGTTTGGATTTGAAAAGTGCGGACAGGAAATTCAAAAAGTAAACGGTAGGTAAAACCTGATATTTTTTCTAATTTGCAGCCCTAATTTTTTTTATCACAGGCATTATAACATGGTATCACGCAGAAAATTTTTAGGAGCAGCAGTTACTGCAACAGCCGGTATAACTATTCTTCCTTCGAAAGTAATTGCTGGGCTCGGGCATAAACCACCAAGCGATAAACTGAACATTGCCGGAATAGGCGTCGGTGGCAGAGGTTTCACAAACCTCCGGTATATGGAAACCGAAAATATTGTGGCGCTGTGTGATGTGGACTGGGATTATGCTGATAAAAACGCTTTCAGACGCTGGACAAAAGCAAAAAAATACACCGATTACCGTGAAATGTTCGACCAGCAAAAAGATATTGAAGCCGTAATGATTGCCACACCGGATCATACTCACGCATTGTCGGCTTTAATAGCCATACGTCAGGGGAAACATGTATTTGTGCAAAAACCGCTGACACACTCTGTTTATGAGTCGAGAATTTTACGCGAAACAGCAACTCGTTATGGCGTTGCCACTCAAATGGGAAACCAGGGAAATTCCGATGAGGGAATCAGGCTGATTTGCGAATGGATTTGGGCTGGTGCTATTGGCGAAGTTACCCATGTTGATACATGGACTAACCGCCCAATCTGGCCGCAGGGTTTGTCAACTCCGAAAAGCGACAAGCGTGTTCCAAAAACATTGAACTGGGATTTGTTTGTTGGGCCTGCAAAATGGCGCGATTACCACCCGACTTATCACCCCTGGAACTGGCGTGGCTGGTGGGATTTTGGCACCGGAGCTCTTGGCGACATGGGTTGTCATATTATCGATCCGGTTTTTAAAGCGCTGATGCTTGAATATCCAACAGCAGTTGAAGCAAGTTCAACACCATTTAACAATGACTCGCCGCCAAATGCTGAATTTGTTCGATATGAATTTCCACGGCGGGATAATTTACCCAAAGTTGGGATGCCACCGGTTACTGTTAATTGGTACGACGGTGGGTTTTTGCCACCCCGCCCCGCAGAACTTCAGGTTGGTGAGCAAATGGGCGACGAAAGCGGAGGTTGTATTTTTCATGGGTCAAAAGGAAAAATCATGTGCGGAACTTATGGCCAAAATCCTACTTTATTGCCTGTGAGCGAAATGGCTAACTTTAAACAGCCACAAAAATCAATCAGGCGCATTTCAAATGCAATGGACGGAGGCCATGAGCAGGATTGGATTCGTGCCTGCAAGGAAAATAAGAATTCGCGTCTCGAAGCTTCATCGAATTTTAATTATGCAGGTCCGCTGAACGAAATGGTGGTTATGGGCGTGTTGGCTGTCCGCCTTCAAAGTTTACAACGGAAATTGCTTTGGGATGGGGTAAATATGAGATTTACCAACATTTCACCTTCCGATAAAATAAGAGTGCTTGCAAAAAATGAATTTGAAATTGTAAATGGCGATCCCAAATTCAGAAAAGAATACCAAACACTGCCAGCCCTTGATATGGCCGAAGAATGGATCCGGCATACTTACCGAACAGGGTGGGAACAGATTTAGTGTAAATTGAAAGCTGTAAGGCCATAATTTGTAATTAGTTCGTCTTCTGTATAGTAACGAACTGAATAAATGTTATTTACACGGCTTGAATTCTTGATGTCGGACAAAGTAAAGTCAAAATTTATTCAATTAATGCCAAAAAACTGTCATTTATCATCAATTTCGCTATCTTTGACACCTTTTATAAACTAACATTCTATCATAAAGTGGGAAATTTAAAGGATAAGTTATCACAGTACGATGCCCCCCAAAGAGTGATGCAGGCCGGAATCTACCCTTATTTTCGGGCAATTGAATCGGATCAGGATACGCAGGTTATAATGAATGGCAAAAAGGTGCTCATGTTTGGGTCGAACAGCTATTTAGGTCTGACGAATCACCCACTGATAAAGGAAGCAGCTAAAAAAGCGATTGATAAATATGGCACAGGTTGCGCCGGCTCAAGATTTTTAAACGGAACTTTAGACATTCACATTCAACTTGAGGAAAAATTAGCCAGGTTCGTTGGAAAAGATCAGGCGTTGTGTTACAGCACCGGATTTCAGGTAAATCTTGGAGTGGTTTCTATGCTTACAGGACGGAATGACTATGTTCTGCTTGATGAACTTGATCATGCTTCTTTAATTGAAGGTAGCCGGTTATCGTTTTCAAAAGTGTTGAAATTTGCACACAACGATATGGCATCGCTTGAAAAAAAACTAATAATATGTGAGCAGGATTCAATAAAACTCATTGTAATTGACGGAATATTCTCGATGGAAGGCGACATTGCCAAACTTCCCGAAATTGTTGAACTGGCTGAAAAATACAATGCAACTATAATGGTCGATGATGCACATTCGCTTGGAGTTCTTGGTAAAAATGGTACAGGTACTGCATCCCATTTTGGGCTCACAGACAAAGTCGATCTGATTATGGGAACTTTCTCCAAATCGTTTGCATCGTTAGGTGGATTTATTGCCGCCGACAAGGAAGTAATCAATTATATCAAACATAATTCGCGTTCACTTATTTTCAGTGCAAGTATGACACCATCGTCGGTGGCTACGGTATTGGCGGCAATTGAAATTATGGAAAATGAACCCGAAAGGATTCAAAATCTTTGGGATATCACAAATTATGCTTTGCAGGGATTTAAATCCGCGGGTTTTAATACCGGAAAAACTGAATCGCCAATTATTCCTTTGTTTATCGGAGATGATTTTAAAGCGCTTCAACTGACAATGCAACTATTTGAAGATGGCATTTTTGTGAATCCCGTTGTTTCACCTGCTGTTCCCAAGGAAGACTCATTAATCAGATATTCGCTGATGGCCACCCACACAAAAAAACAGGTTGATATTTCGATCGAAAAGATTACAAAAGCTGCTAAAATGCTGGGTATTCTTGAATCGAAATTAATTCATGCCGACTCCAGGTAAAAATAAATTTCAGGGCGTCCTGAAAATTATTTATGAGAAAAGTAATTCTTATTACAGGTATTTCGTCGGGTTTTGGAAAGCAAACTGCTGCGCTGCTGGCAAAAAATGGTCATGCAGTTTACGGAACTGTTCGAAACACTACTGATACAGATCCGCTTGTAAATGTTTTGCAGATGGATCTCATGAAATTGGATTCAGTTACCAATACAGTCCGCACGGTTGTTAAACGCGAAGGTAGAATTGATATGCTGATTAACAATGCAGGAATGCATACCGGAGGACCTGCTGAAACTCTGCCTCTGGAATTTGTTAAAATGCAAATGGATACCAATTTTTTGGGCCTGGTGCATCTGACCCGCGAAGTTTTGCCTGTAATGCGAAAGCAGGGTGGAGGTACAATAATTAATTTTGGTTCCATTGGCGGACTGATGGGTCTTCCGTTTCAGGGGTATTATTCGGCAAGCAAATTTGCAATCGAAGGTTTTAGTGAAGCGCTCAGGATGGAAGTAAAACAGTTTAATATCAATGTTGTAGTTATCAATCCGGGCGATTTTCATACAAACAACAGCACCAACCGACGCGGGTTTCTTGCCAATTCAGCAGATGATCCGTATAAAACACAATTTGAAAAAACGCTTTCCATCATCGAAAACGATGAGGTAAAAGGTTGGGCGCCCGAAATCCTGGCAAAAAAGATGGTAAAAATTGTAGAATCTAAAAAACCAAAACAACGGTATGTAATTGCTTCTCCGGAACAAAAGCTGGCGGTTGTTTTAAAATATATTTTGCCAGGAAAACTATTTGGCAAAATTCTGGAAAGTCACTACGGAATTAAGTAGCCATGAAGGAATTGGATTAATATTTTAACCTGACAGTTTTCCCGGTTTTGGCTGATTCACGCGCTGCATCAAGAATCCTGACAACTTCAATATTATTTTTAAGCGAATACAAACCATATTCAGGCATTGTAATTTTCTGATGAATTACATCAGCAAAATAGGTAAACGGGTCTTCATAAACAGCAACATCATTTGATGAAATCTTCTCTTGTTTTTCAGTCTGCATATCTTTTCCCCTGATTTTCATATCAGTTTTGTTTATGGCAAAAATATAACCCGCTTCTCCGTACATTTCCATGTCTTTTCGTCCAAACGGCCAGTTCCACGAAGCCTGGATAATACATTGCGATTCAGGATATGAAACAATAATTGTTGCTTCATCATCAACTTTCGGATAGATTTCAGGTTTAAACTGGCGGGTTACAGCAGTAACTTCAATGGCTTTTTCACCATTTGTTAAGGCCGTCATTAAATTTGCACCGTAACATCCAAAGTCAACAATTGCGCCGCCGCCGTTTAAAACCGGGTCAGTGAGCCAATCCAGAAAAACCTGTTCACAACCAATTTCTTTGGGCCCTTCATGACCATGATGAAAAACTACTTTTCGCAATTTTCCCACAAAATTTTCTTCGTTCAGCATTTTCAATGATTTTGCTGTTGACGGATACCACGAAGTTTCGTAATTGGTAAGCAAAAGAATGTTGTTCTTTTCTGCCAGTTCAGCCATTCGTTTTGCATGTACCATGTTTACAGCCAGCGGTTTTTCCACCATCACATGAATACCCCGCGGTGCGCAGGCTTCAACAACAGCAAGATGATCGAAAATAGAACCAAATGCAACCACTGCTTCCGGCTTTGTTTTATCCAGCATTTCTTCAAGATTTTTATAAATCAAATCTTCTGAATAGTGATATTTTTCAGCAAGTTGTAAAGCACGCTCGTTATTGGTTTCAAAAACCCCGACCAGTTTAAAATCGCCTTTATCGGGTCGGTTGAGAATAAAGGAAATATGCCCGTGTGTCATTCCTGCAACTGCCAGGCGGATTGGTTTTATATCCTGGGGTTTTGCTAAAGTTGAAGAAATAAGAATAAGTAAAACAAAAAAGAGGAATTTAAGATTTTGAGTTTTCATTTTAGAAATTTAATTGGTTTATACCCACTTACAAATGTATGAAAAACTGAATCAAATTATTTTTGAAAGATTGAATCTCAAAAAAGAAGGTGAAAAATTTTTTTTGTTCGAACATTTAATTTATACAACTTAATGTATATCTTTACAATATACATGAAAAAAAAATTTGATAACTTTGAAGGATTTGAGTGGGATTCAGGAAATTCTGATAAGAATTGGTTTCGTCATCAGGTTTCACAAGGTGAATGTGAACAGGTTTTTTTTAATGAACCGATAATTGTAACCACTGATGATAAACATTCTCAAAATGAAAGCAGATTTTACTTGTTGGGAACAACAGATTCAGGTAGAATGTTGGTGGTGGTTTTCACCAAAAGAAAAAATAAAATTCGCATAATTTCTGCACGGGATATGAACAAAAAGGAAAGGAACTTTTACAATGAACAAACTTAAAAAAATACCGGTTTTTAAAACCGAAGATGAAGAAAGGGAATTTTGGGCGGAAAATGATACTACCGAATTTGTTGATTGGGGAAAAGCAAAAAAGGTAAAGTTTCCTAATCTAAAACCTTCAACTAAGACAATTTCGTTACGTTTACCTGAACATATTCTGGACGAATTAAAAATGATGGCCCGTAAAAGAGACGTTCCTTATCAATCGTTAATCAAAATCTTTCTAAAAGACCGTTTAAATCAGGAATTAAGACATTCGGGGTAAGTTAAAAAAGGATTCTATCTTTCGGAAAAGATGGAATCCTTGACTATCTGATACTTAATAATAGAATTTCTTTGCCTATTACACCAACTCAACCACTAAATCATCCCCCGTTTTTGTAACAGTTGCCAATTTGTTACTGGTCAGTTTTTTTATCGAAACATCCCATTTTTTATTACTCAATCCTGATTTTTCCTTGATTTCAGCGAGTGCAACCGGAGATTTTTCTTTTAACAGCGCCATAACTGTTTTTTCTTCTTCGGTAAGTTCAACCTGTTTTTTCTCTGGTTTCATCTGCGG
>JBBIVS010000074.1:0-10651 GCA_037439605.1 Draconibacterium sp.
GAAGCTGTAAAAATGTTGGCCGAAAATCCCGGATACGATGTTGGCATCCATCTGGTTTTAACCAGCGAATGGAGCAGCGTTAAATGGCGCCCGCTCACCCACTGCCCAAGCCTGGTTGACAAAGACGGTTATTTCTTCCCGATGGTCTGGAAAAATCCAAACTTCCCTCCAAACAACTCTATACAGGAATCGGCATGGAAAATTGAAGAAGTGGAACAGGAACTGCGCGCCCAGATTGAACTGTCGCTCAGGTATCTGCCACATATTTCTCACCTTAGCAACCACATGGGTTTCACAGGCCTCGATCCCAAACTTAAAGAACTGGTTGAAAAGCTGGCCAAAGAATATAACCTGGTTACCGAAACAAGTAACCTAAAGTACTTTCAGGGTTGGGGGCGTAGCGCCAGGCCCGAAGAACGGATTGGGCAGTTTTGCGAAAACCTTCAAAAACTTACCCCCGGTGAATACCTTTTTGTCCAGCACCCTGCCAAAGATTCGGAAGAAATGAAAACGGTTGGCCATGTTGGTTATGAGAATGTAGGCCTCGACCGCGAATGGGTAACCCGCGTCTTTACCAGCGAAAAAGTAAAACAGGTGATTCGCGAAAAAGGGATAAAACTGATTGGTTACAGGGATTTAAAGGAGAAATAAACCGATTGAAACCCCAATTTTATTTCAACTCTTTCAACATCACGGAAATTGGTAGGTTTTGTAAACAGAACTTACTAAATATTTCAGATTAGATTTTTAAATTTGTATTTATGACTCATCAGGAAATCATATTTAAAGTAAAAGAAACCATAAAAAAACACGATCCCCGGGCCAGGATCATCCTTTTTGGTTCAAGGGCACGCGGTAACTTTAATACCGGATCGGAACGAGCTGGTTACCGGAAGGGAAGTTCCGTTTAAAAACCTGAATATAGAGCCGGTAAGGGGAATGGAAGGAGTTAAAGAAGCCAGTATTAAAATAGAAAATCCTTTAAAAGAATGGGCATTTCTGGATGGTGTTGAACTGAAATGCGCTGTCGCCCACGGCCTGATAAACGCAAAAACTGTAATGGATGCTGTAAAATCAGGAACGGCAAATTATCATTTTATTGAGTTTATGGCCTGCCCTGGAGGATGTTTGGGTGGAGGCGGACAACCAATTCCGACCAGTCCCGAAATCCGAAAGAAACGCGCTGAAGCAATTTATGCCGAAGACGGTGCTTTAACACTCAGAAAATCGCATGAAAACCCGGAAGTTCAGAAACTTTATAAAGATTTTCTGAAGCACCCGCTCAGCGAAGTTTCGCATCATTTGCTTCATACAAAATATACTAAAAGGGAACGCTTTTAATGAATATTTTAGCAAGAATTAAAAATCCGGTATCTTTGGTACCGGATTTTTTTATGGAAAACATTTTTAAAACAACCATCGAAACCCCTATTGGTTATGTTGAATTAACATCAGACCAGAATTTCCTGTTATTCGTTTCTTTTACAAATATTTATGCTCAACCTTCGGAATATCAGCCCGAAATATTAAAGGAAACGGCGCTTCAAATTGGGGAATATTTCAATGGAACACGAAAAGAATTTAACCTGCCGCTAAATCCTGCAGGAACAGATTTTCAGTTAAAAGTTTGGGAACAGGTAAAAAAAATCCCTTTTGGTAAAACTATTTCCTATCTGGAAATTGCTGTTAATACAGGTTCAAAAACCAACACACGGGCTGTTGGTTTGGCAAACGGTAAAAATCCGGTTCCAATTGTAATTCCCTGTCACCGCGTAATTGGAACCAATGGAAAACTGATCGGTTATGCAGGTGGATTGGAAATAAAAAAATGGCTTCTCCGGCACGAACTGAACCTTTCAGATAATTCAGAACTGTTGTTTTGAAAGAATTGTTTTCTCAAACATTTACAATCTGTTCCCGTAATCGTATAAAATATTTGATTTTTAAGGTTCTTTCGTTTAGATGGAATTCACAATAGATTCCATCTTTTTTATAATCTGCCTTATGTTTAATTCATTTTTAATTATTTTCACCAAAAAAAATATGATGCTTAAACGCTTTGCTGTTTTTGTTTTGGTCCTCGGTATTTCAACCGGTTTATTTTCGCAGGAAAGATATTCGGAGGTGCTGTTTGATGAAATAAATAAGGAAACTTATACTTATGCCACCAAAGATGGGGAAAACCTGAAACTTGATATTTACCTGCCATTAAATGATACCGATTTTGAACGGGCAACGATTATTTATGTTCATGGAGGCGGCTTTATTTCAGGGCAACGTGACAGTGAAAATATACAGCAATTTTGCAATCATCTGGCGGGATACGGATTTGTGGTTGCTTCAATTTCGTACCGGCTCACCCGAAAAGATAAACCGGAAGGGTTTGGATGTAATTGCCCTGCAAACGACAAATTAAACACTTTTATTGCTGCTATTCAGGATGTTCAGGACGCAACTTTTTTTCTGATTCAAAACCGCAAGCAATTTAGTATCAACCCTCAGAAAATAATTCTTGCAGGCAGCAGCGCCGGTGCAGAAGCTGTTTTAAATGCAGCTTACCTGCCGCCAATGTGTTATGGATTAGATTCGGGCCCCGTTTCATATGCTGGTGTAATTGGTATGGCAGGCGCAATCCTTGATACGGTTGTTATTTATGATGAATCGGCAATTCCATCCATGCTTTTTCATGGCACCGACGATAACCTTGTACCTTATGCAACCGCTCCGCACCATTATTGCAAACCCGGAGAACCAGGGTACCTTATCCTGAACGGTTCATATTCGATTGCCCAAAAACTGCGGCAACTCAATGTCCCATACTGGTTGCATACAACCTGCGGCGGGGCGCATGAAATGGCTGCCAAACCCATGACAGACTATTTTAATGAAATTGTTGAGTTCTGTAACGAATTTGTTATTAAAGGAGCAAAAGAATCGAGACATACCATAATTGAAGGCCCAGTGAAAAACAGTACTTTCAAACAATTTGACTTTTGTAATAACTAAAACCATTACCGATGAGAAAAATAATGTTCCTGATTTTAATCCTTATTCCTGTAACAATGTATTCGCAACAAATGAATATAATTACATTCAATATCAGGTTTAACAACCCCGATGACGGAATAAATGCATGGCCCAACCGGATTGAAATGGTAACCGGATTATTCAAATATCACGAACCCGATATTTTCGGATTACAGGAAGCCCTGATTGGGCAGATTGAAGATATTCAAAATAACCTGCCCGATTTTGAATGGTTTGGGGTTGGCCGCGATGATGGCAACAGAGGAGGCGAATTCTCCCCAATCTTTTTCAACAAAACAAAATTCATTCTGATTGAACAACACACTTTCTGGCTTTCCGAAACTTCTGAAAAACCAAGCAAAAGCTGGGATTCCTCGTTAAACCGGATTGTTACCTGGGGAAGGTTCAAATCGAAAGTAACAGAGAAGCAGTTTCTGGTTTTTAATACCCATTTCGACCATCGCGGAGTTGAAGCAAGAAAACAATCTGCAATTCTGATAAGCAACAAAATCAGGGAAATGGTGAATGATAAAAATCTGCCGGTAATTCTTACCGGTGATTTTAACCTGACACCAGAACAGGAACCCATCGCATTATTAAAAAGATATTTCTCCGACAGCCGCGAAGTAACAGAACAACCGCCTTACGGACCTGTTGGAACATTCAACAGTTTCGACTGGAATGCACCGATGGAAAGCAGGATTGACTACATTTTTGTGCAGGGTGAAATAAAGGTATTGAAATATGCCGTAATAACCGATTCGAAAGAAAAACGCTGGCCCTCTGACCATTTGCCGGTATTTGCAAAAGTTCAGTTGAAGTAACGTTTTTGTAATCATTACTGATGGTCGAAAAAACTGGTGAATTCATAATTAAATCTTCGAATCTTATCTGGGGCACTCCTCTGCTCATTCTTTTATTGGGCGGAGGTTTATTTTTCCTGATTTATTCGCGTCTGGCCCCTTTACGTTATATCGGCCATGCCCTCAGTATTTTAACCGGAAAATATGATGACCCCAATGAGCCGGGTCAGTTGAAACACTATGAAGCGCTCTCAACAGCTTTGGCAGGAACCATAGGTATGGGCAACATCAGCGGGGTTGCAGTGGCCATTGCAACAGGCGGGCCGGGAGCCATGTTCTGGATGTGGATTTCGGCTTTGCTTGGCGTCAGCACCAAATTTTTTGAATGTACCCTGGCAGTTATGTTTCGCGGTAAAGACAGCAACGGCGAAATTCAGGGTGGCCCCATGTATTTTATTACCGAAGGGCTGGGCAGAAAGTGGAAACCCATCGCAATCTTCTTTTCTGTTGCCGGAATGATTGGCGTATCGCCCATGTTTCAGGCCAACCAACTTACGCAGATTCTGAAAGATGTGATTTTCATTCCCAACATGTCGGTTATCCCTGCCAACATCAGCCTGTATATTGGAATTGTTTTAGCAGCTATTGTAGGAATCGTAATTTTCGGAGGCGTTTCGCGAATCGGGAAAGTAACCGGAAAAGTTGTTCCTTTAATGGTTGTTGTTTACACCGTGTCGATTATATTCATTTTAATAACAAATGCCGAACACATTCTTCCTTCTTTAAAACTGATTATTGTTGATGCATTTACAGGCCAGGCAGTTTTGGGCGGAGCAGTTGGCGCATTGATTATTACAGGTGTTCGGCGGGCATCCTTTTCAAACGAAGCCGGACTTGGAACCGCATCAATGGCGCACGGCGCTGCCAAAACCAGCGAACCCGTGCGCGAGGGTTTAATTGCGATGCTTGGCCCAATTCTCGACACGATGATTGTTTGTACCATGACAGCGCTGGCACTTATCATTACCGGAGTATGGAACAATCCTTCAGTTGACGGGGTAACCATGACAACGCTTGCTTTTGAAACAGGAATGCCCGGACTTGGAAGATATATTTTACTGGTTGCAGTTTTGTTTTTTTCGTTATCAACCATGTTTGCCTACCCTTATTATGGGGTTAAATGTCTTGGATTTGTTGCCGGCGCCAAATACGGAAAATATTACTACTATTTTTATGCTGCATCAATTTTAATAGCTGCCACAACCCAGCTTAAAGTGGTTATTTCGCTTATAGATCTTGCATTCGGCTTGATGGCTTTTCCTACGGTAATCTCATCCATTTTACTTGCACCCCATGTAAAAAGAGCGGCCTCAGATTATTTTTCACGATTAAAGGCCCAACAATTTTAACTTCAGATTTCTTATATTATGGAATTCAACCAGAAAAACATTGAAAGTGCATTTTACTCCGATGGGTACAAACTGGGTATGAATGTGGCTGTTTCAGATAATGTGCGGTCGGTTTTATTTGAATCTGTCTCAGAAATGTATGCCGCAATTGACAGTTTAATTGAATCTCTTTCTGAATTTGCCGAAAAGCAGAATCAACGGATTGATTGCAAAAAAGGATGCGAATGGTGCTGTCATCAACCCGTTTTTGCACTCGACTACGAGTTGGAATATTTAAATGATTTTATCAAACGTAATTTCAGTTCAGAAACTCAAAAAGAAATTAAAAAACGGGCCAAAAGTAAAAATGACAAGCTAAGCAAATTAACCGGAAATAATTTGCTCAATGCAAAATTCCCCTGTCCGCTTTTGGAGAATGGAGCCTGCATGGCTTATGCTGCGCGGCCAATGGCTTGCCGAATATATCTTTCAAGCGAAGTAAAAAGCTGTATCAAATTCTATCATCATCCCGAAAGCAAAACAAGTTATCCGGCACTTCTCAATATAACTTTACGTACCGGGCAAATGATGAACGAGGGATTTAAAGCAGCTCTAAAAGCTGCAGGAACTAAAACTTTGGAATTCAGAATTGAGGAAAAATTGGCTTAGAACCGGGAAATGACTCTTGAGGAAATAGGAGAAAGATTTGGATTGACCCGTGAACGGGTGCGCCAAATCAAAGAAAAAGCGATACGGCGGTTACGTCATACTTCGCGAAGCAAATTACTGAAAACATATTTCGTTAGTACTTGGGTGATGCGGTTTCCGAACCGCATTTTTTGTGTGGCGCGGATTCAAATTCGAGCTTTTATTTGGGTAATACACTTGCCTGAACTTCGCGTTGTGACTCCAATCCGCATTCTTTAAGCCGGCGAATCGGAATTTACCGTACTCTGTCTGCTGCACCCATTAAAACTCAATCACCAACTGCACCGGTTTGGCAATTTCTTCGTGAAGAAAGTTTGACACTGTTAATCCCAGCAAACGGATTCCTTTTGAAAATCCTCCTCCCTTATTTAGCAGCTTTTTACCTTCGGTAATCAACTGGCTTTTTGAACCGAAAAATCCGGAAATGGTTGTGCCGCGCGTGTGCTGTTCAAAATCGGCATATTTGAATTTTAATGTGAGGGTTTTGGCTTTTACACCGGCTTTTTCTATTCTTCGCCAGAGTTCATCGGCAATCTGAAGCAGTTCTCTTTCCAGATCGGCGCTGTAAAAAAGGTCGGTCAAAAAAGTTTCCTCGGCGCCAACCGATTTGCGTTCCTGAAATGGCTCAACTTCACGTTCGTCCTCACCACGGCAGATTTTGTAGTAATAACCCCCGGCTTTCCCAAACAGACGAATCAATTCCAGCCGGTCCAGTTTTTTCAGGTCGCGGCCAAACCAGATTCCTGTTTTATTAAGTTTTTCGGCAGTCACCTTCCCGATGCCAAAGAATTTGCGAACTTCCAGGTTATCAATAAATTCCTGTGCTTCATTTGGTGTGATCACGAAAATTCCGTTGGGTTTATTTACATCGGAAGCCACTTTTGCCAGAAATTTATTGTACGAAACTCCTGCCGATGCGGTGAGTTTGTTTTCTTCAAAAATCCTTGCTTTTATTTCTTTGGCAATTAAAGTCGCAGAAGGTTTTCCTTTTTTGGCGTAGGTAACATCCAAATAAGCTTCATCGAGCGAAAGTGGTTCAACCAAATCGGTATATTCAAAAAAGATTTCCCTGATTTGCTCTGAAATTTCCTTGTAACGCGAAAAACGGGGCTGTACAAAAATTAAATCAGGGCATTTTCGCATCGCAATTTTTGAAGGCATGGCAGAACGAACGCCAAACTTGCGGGCTTCGTAACTTGCAGCTGCAACCACTCCCCTTTCGCCCGAACTACCCACAGCAACAGGTTTCCCGCGCAACTCAGGATTATCGAGTTGTTCAACCGATGCAAAAAATGCATCCATGTCGATGTGGATTATTTTACGAGTATTTTCTTCCAAACTAACAGAATTGAGTCGTAAAGATAAATTAAAAGTCAATTTCGTTTCGTTAAGTTTTAAAAATGCTGACAGGTCCATCAGACACTGTCAGATCTTTTGGAAAACGAGACCTTTCAGCGTCTATAGACCTGAAAGCGTCATTATAAAAGTGTTGCTAATATTATTTTGGATTTTAATTCCTGACTTCCACTCCGCAATCTTTACAATAAAATTTCGATTTTTTAAAAAGTTTATCCATCGGAACATTTGAATCAAGAGTTATTAAAATCGACAAAACCACTTGAATCTTTTTAATAAAACTCACTTTCATTTTTACTTTCTCCGAACCGCATTCCGGACAAACCGGTTTTACGTTTTCCGCTTGCAAGTCACCCGTTTCTGTCATTATTTCCATTACCCGCGGAACATCTTCTTCCGGTACCTGCAATTCGACTAAAAACGACGGGATGTAATTAAGAACCTGCGTGGTAAGTTCGTTTTTAAACCTGCAGTCTATCCCTTCTGATTCCAAACGGCTTTTTAAAACCAACAAATCAGCTACATAATGAGATTCTTTGATGGTTATAAATTTCATTGAATTTGACTTAAAGCTAACTATTTAATCCAAATGCACCTTCATCGTCCGGTAACCATAAATGGCAATCACCAAAAAGCAAATAAAAGGCAAAATAAATGAGAAGTTAACCGCCGGAAGCGGGCCAACCGTACCAAGATCAATTATCATTCCCTGAAGCGGTGGCATCAGTGCGCCGCCAACAATGGCCATTACCAGTCCTGCTGCACCAAGCGTTGAATCACCGCCAAGTCCGTTGAGCGCAATTCCGTATATGGTGGGAAACATCAGCGACATAAAGGCTGAAGTTGCTATGAGTAAATACAATCCTGTCATTCCGCCAATCAAAATAACTCCTGTTGTGGTTACCATTCCGCCAATTGCAAACAACGTAAGCAGCAGTTTCGGGTTCATGTATTTCATCAGCATGGTTGCAATAAACCGGCTCGACAAAAAGATTATCATCGCCACAATATTGTAATTTTGGGCTGTGGATTTCGGGATGCCCAGATTTTCGGCATAATGAATGATAAATGTCCAGCACATGATTTGCGCTCCCACATAAAATAACTGGGCAATAACTCCTTCGCGGTACCTAATATTTTTAAAAAGCCGGCGGGCTGAAATCAATGGATGAATTTCATGGTCGGCCCCCACCCTTTTAGGCATTTTGTAAACGGCTATCAAAATAAACATGGCAATAACCACAAACCCAAGAATTACATACTGGTCGCGAATTATGGCCAAATCGTGTGTGCGGATTTCGGCTTTTTCAGCAGCGCTTAAAGTTTCAAAAATCAGGTTTCCCGAGGCGTCCCTTTTGTCGCTCTGAAGATTGGTTAAAATAAATTGTGAAGCCACAAACATGCCTAGCAAGGATCCCATCGGATTAAAAGATTGTGCCAGGTTTAAACGGCGTGTGGCAGTTTCCTGAGAACCCATGGCAAGTATGTATGGATTCGCAGTAGTTTCGAGAAATGCGAGGCCAAAAGTTAAAACATACAATGACACTAAAAAGAAACCGAACATTTCGTATTGTGCAGCCGGGAAAAACAGCAATGCACCAACTGCATACAAAGCCAGCCCCAATAGAATACCGGCTTTGTAACTGTACCGCTGCACAAAAAGGGCAGCAGGAATTGCCATTGTTCCATATCCGCCATAAAATGCAAACTGCACCAATGCAGCTTTGGCATTCGAAATTTCCATTACTGTGCGAAAAGCTGCAACGAGCGGATTGGTAATATCGTTGGCAAATCCCCACAACGAAAACAGACTGGTAATTAAAATAAATGGTACAAGAACCTTTCTTTCTACCACAACTTTTTTCAGGTCGATCATTTTGGTTTACTGGTTTAAATCAGATTAACGGTTAAAGAAATTGACTTTTACTCTCATCTTTCAACCGGTCCACAACTTTTTTTATCTCTTCGGCTTTGTCGCGCCTGCAAACCAGTGTGGCATTTCCGTTTCTGACAACGATTAAATCTTCAACCCCAATAAGCGCCACCACTCCTGAATCGGTTGAGATGTAGGAGTTTTTGGAGTCAATCAGAATGGTTTCCCCCCTGCTAACGTTTCCTTCATTGTTTTTTTCACTGGCTTGGTAAACCGATTCCCAACTGCCAAGGTCGTTCCAGTCGAAATTTCCCTCAGTTAAATAAATGTTATCTGCAAATTCCATAATTCCGTAATCTATTGAAATGTTTTGAACTGTGTTGTAAACTGAATCGAGCGTGTGCTCAAAGGTTGGGTTTCCAATATCTTCCTGTATTTTCCGGAGGTTGTTGTATAAAGCCGGTGCAAATTGTCGCACGGCATCAAGAAAAACGCTTATCTTGAAAATAAAGAGCCCGCTGTTCCAGTAAAAACCTCCCTGGCTAAGGTACTCGTTGGCGATTTTCTGGCAGGGTTTTTCGACAAATCGCTTCACTTTAAAACGTTTTACGTTGTCGAAATCATGAATTTCGGATTCAATCTGCACATAACCATATCCGGTGGCAGGATAAGTTGGTGTAATGCCAATGGTTACAATTCCGTTTTTTTTGATGGCGGTATCAGTGGCAGCCTCAACCGTTTTCCTGAAAAGGCCGGTGTTTGTAATAAGATGATCTGCCGGCGATACAATCATTACCCCTTTCGGATCGATTTTATCAGCAAACATGGCTGCGAGCCCGATACAGGGAAGTGTGTTTTTTCCAACCGGCTCGTAAATCAGGTTTTCACGGGGCAAACCAGTGGCCTGTTGTTCAAGCACGGCTGCCTGTTCACGGTTCGAAACCACATAAATATTCGAAGGATCGGTAAAAGCCGAAAACCGGCTGATTGTTGATTGAATAAGTGATTCCTCACCAAAAATCTGCAAATATTGCTTTGGTTTCGAATTCCTGCTGGCTGGCCAGAATCTTGTTCCTGAGCCTCCTGCCATAATTAATGTGAAAATCTTATTCATACTGATTTACCCGATTTTTTCATTTTTTCTTTCAGTTCAAAGATAGCCTTACTTCGGCAATATGCAAACATGAATTTTTTTTTGATTTTTCAAAATTCAAAAAATTGCAAAAAAAACTTTTATCAACTGTAGGGTATTTTAAAAGCCGGCTGTATTAAAATCAGTTTAAATGTAAAATCATAAAAAGAATTAAAGAATGAAAACAAGAGATTTAATTTTGATGTCCTTTCTGATGATTGTATTTTTTTCGTGCCAGAAAGATGAAACAACCACAACAACTGATGAAACTGCATTGAAGTCGGGGGCGATTGTAGCCGGTGACATTACGGTGGAAAGTGTTCTGAGTGAAGCAAATTATGAAGCCGAACTTTTTTCTCAGTCT
>JBBIVS010000075.1:0-3212 GCA_037439605.1 Draconibacterium sp.
GCAACAGCGATGAATTGTCGATAACCAGTACATCTGCCCGTTCAATAAGTTCAACCCGGTTAATTTCCGGTATTGAGAAATGAAAACTATCAAGCCGCGAACTGATGCCAACTGATGCTTTCCCAATTACATTAATATTTTTGTTTTCCCTGAGACTCTTTACAAAAGGTTCAAGAATATCTGTGTTTCCAATAAATCCGGTATTTAGCATTTTGCTTTTTTTATTTGGTAATGATACAAATATAAATATCAGTAACATTTCAGTCATTTAATCTGTTTGTAACTTATCAACGCTTAATGTTAATATTGAATATAAAACCCGGAGTTTAAAAATGATTTTTCGGTTAAATTAGCGCAATTATTTTTTCATGATGAGTATAAATGAAACTCCTCGGCATCAGGGGATGCGTAAAAAATTGATAGATGGCTTAAAAATTAAGGGCATTCGAAACGAGAAAGTACTCGAAGCAATCGGAAAAGTGCCAAGGCACCTTTTTATGGAAAGCACTTTTATTCAATTTGCCTATAAAGACCAGGCATTTCCCATTGGCGCAGGTCAAACAATTTCGCAACCTTATACGGTTGCTGTTCAAACCCAGCTTTTGGAAATTGAAAAAGGTGATAAGGTGCTCGAGGTTGGAACAGGCTCGGGATATCAGGCCGCTGTATTGATCGAAATGGGCGCAAAGGTTTTTACAATAGAGCGGCAAAAAGAACTTTATATGAAAGTTCATAAATTTCTGCCCGAAATCGGGTACAATCCCGCCTGCTTTTTTGGAGACGGTTATAAAGGTCTGCCTAACTTTGCACCTTTCGATAAAATTATGGTTACGGCAGGCGCCACCTCAGTTCCCGACGATTTAAAACAGCAACTTGCCATTAACGGACGGCTGGTGATTCCGGTGGGTAATGAACATCGGCAGGAAATGACTGTTATTACGCGTATCTCTGAAAATGAATTCAGGAGCGAAAAACATGGCGATTTTGTTTTTGTTCCGTTGTTAAAGGGAACTGTAAATTTCTGATTATGATTAAAGTTGAAAAGTTTGTGGTAAATCCGCTGGGCGAAAATAGTTTTATTATTTCCGATGAAACCGGAGAGTGTATTTTTATAGATCCCGGTTTTTACTATGATGAAGAACATCAGGAAATTAGAGATTACATTAGGGTAAATAACCTTAATCCGGTTAAAATTACAAATACACATTGCCATTTCGACCATATTATGGGAGTTGAATTTGTTCGCAACGAGTTTAAAATTCCGTTTTACGCCCATTTCGCTGATGTTTTTTGGGTTGAAAAAGCAGTTGAACAAGGCCAAATGTTTGGTTTTGATATGAATCCGGTTTCAACCGTTGATGCTTTTTTAAAAGAAAATGAATTTGTTGAATTTGGGAACTCCCGGTTGAAAATTATCCATATTCCGGGCCATTCGCCAGGTCATGTGGTTTTTTACAGCGAAAAGGATAAATTACTGATTGCCGGCGATGTCCTTTTTTATGGAAGTATTGGCAGAACGGATTTACCCGGAGGAAATTATGAAACGCTGATTTCGAACATTAAAAATAAACTGTTTGTTTTACCCGACGACACAACGGTATTTTGTGGGCACGGACCTGAAACTAAGTTGGGATTCGAAAAAAGAACAAATCCGTTTTTAACTTAGCCCGATTCATATCAAAAAAAATAACTTTACCAGACTGGTTTAAAATCATTTTTTCAATTCGGTCAGTTTTTTAACATTGCAGATAATTTAAAAATAAAAATAAAAAATATGTCTCACGATAGATTTGTTAATCGTCATTTAGGCCCGCGAGCCGTTGAAATCAAGGAAATGCTCGAATGTGTAGGCGCTTCTTCAATGGAAGACTTAATTCAACAAACAGTTCCTTCAAACATCAGGTTAAAAGAACCTTTAAAACTAAAGGAAGGTCTTACCGAGAGGCAATATTTCAGGGAAATACTTAAGCTGGCATCTAAAAATAAGGTTTTCAATACTTATATCGGCATGGGTTATTATGATACCATCACACCTGCAGTAATACTGCGTAACGTACTCGAAAATCCGGCATGGTACACTTCCTACACACCATATCAGGCCGAAATTTCACAGGGCAGACTGGAAGCATTGTTAAATTTTCAGACCATGGTTTGCGAGTTGACTGGAATGGAAATTGCCAATGCATCGTTACTCGATGAAGCAACTGCCGCTGGCGAAGCAATGATTATGATGATGAACCTGCGTTCGCGACAGTTGGTTAAGGACAATGTAAACGTGGTTTTGGTCGATGAAAAAATGTGGCCGCAAACCCACGATGTTTTAATTACCAGGGCTCAGCCACTTGGAATTGAATTGCGAATTCAGCCTAAAGATAAATTTGAATTAACCAGCGAAGTTTTTGGCGTTTTGGTGCAATATCCAAATTCTGATGGTGAAATAATTGATTATTCCGATCTTGTGAAAACTGCACACGAAAAGGATATTAAAGTGGCATTTGCGACCGATTTACTCGCGCTGGCAATTTTAACTCCTCCCGGAGAGTGGGGCGCCGATATTGTTTTTGGCAGCAGTCAGCGTTTTGGCGTACCTATGGGTTACGGCGGACCACATGCGGCTTTTTTTACCGCCCGCGACGAATACAAACGTTCGATGCCGGGTAGGATTATCGGTATTACAAAAGACATTCACGGAAACCGCGCATTGCGTATGGCGCTGCAAACCCGCGAACAGCACATTAAACGCGAAAAGGCAACATCGAATATTTGCACAGCTCAGGCGCTTTTGGCAAACATGGCCGGATTTTTTGCCGTTTATCACGGGCCTGAAGGAATAAAAATGATTGCCAACCGGGTTCACCACATTGCAGCATTTCTGGCTGTTGAAATCGAAAAACTTGGTTACAAACAACTTAATTCCAATTTCTTCGACTCCATTCGCATAGCGTTGCCAAAATATGTGAAACGTGAAGATATTGAATGGCTTTCGTTGGAACTTGAAATGAATTTCCGTTATTTCGAAAACGGGGAGGTGGGAATAAGTATCGATGAAACAACCAATCTCGAAGATATAAACTGGATAATTGAGGTGTTTGCAAAAGCTGCAAACAAACGTTGTCCGGTTGTAATGGAATATCCTGTAGATGCTGATATTGACAAAAAATTTGCCCGCACTTCGGAATTTATGACCCAGGAAGTATTCAACAAGTATCGCT
>JBBIVS010000075.1:3233-10542 GCA_037439605.1 Draconibacterium sp.
TTAAAAAACTGGAGCAAAAAGATATTTCATTAACACATTCAATGATTTCACTGGGTTCGTGCACAATGAAACTTAACGCTGCCACGGAAATGTTGCCATTAAGCTGGATTGAATTTAACGGTATTCATCCGTTTGTCCCCAAAAACCAGGCGCGTGGTTACCACGAAATGATGGAAGAACTGCGTCGCGATTTGGCCGAGATAACCGGAATGGCCGATGTGAGTTTAATGCCAAATTCTGGTGCGGCAGGCGAATATGCAGGATTAATGGTTATTCGTAAATATCATTTAAGCCTGGGGGAAAATCAAAGAGATGTTGTGCTAATTCCTTCCTCTGCCCACGGAACCAACCCCGCCAGTGCAATCAGCGCCGGAATGAAAGTAGTGGTGGTTGCCTGCGATGAAAAAGGCAACATCAGTCTCGAAGATGTTCGTAAAAAGGCTGAAGAACACAAGGAAAACCTTTCGGCATTTATGGTAACTTACCCATCCACTCATGGTGTTTTTGAGTCGGCTATTGTCGAAATGTGCGAAGTAATACATCAATTCGGTGGCCAGGTTTACATGGATGGCGCCAACATGAATGCGCAGGTTGGATTAACAAATCCACGGATTATTGGGGCCGATGTTTGTCACCTGAACCTGCATAAAACCTTTGCTATTCCGCATGGAGGTGGTGGTCCCGGGGTTGGGCCGATTTGTGTTGCAAACCATTTAATCGAATTTTTACCCTCGCACTCTATCATGAATAATGGCCACATAGGTATTAATGCAGTATCTGCTTCGCCGTGGGGAAGCGCTTCGGTTTTGCCAATCACTTACGGGTATATTAAAATGATGGGCGCAAGCGGTTTAACAGATGCTACAAAAGTGGCCATTTTAAATGCCAATTACATTGCAAAAGCGCTTGAAAAAAATTACGGCATTCTATATAAAGGTGAAAACGAAAGGGTTGCCCATGAACTGATTTTGGAATGCCGCCACCTGAAAACAGCTTCGGGAATTACCGAGGAAGATATTGCCAAACGTTTGATGGACTATGGATTTCATGCGCCAACTTTGTCATTTCCGGTACACGGAACTTTAATGATTGAACCTACTGAAAGTGAGAGTAAACAAGAACTCGACCGTTTTATCGATGCTTTAAATAACATCTACACAGAGATTAAGGAAGTGGAAAACGGCGTTGCTGACAAGTTGGATAACGTTTTGAAAAACGCGCCACACACTGCAGAGAGAGTAGTTGCCAATGTATGGGAATACAGCTACTCCCGTGAAAAAGCCGCTTATCCGCTCCCGTGGATTCGTGAAAACAAGTACTGGGTTCCGGTTGGAAGGGTTGATAATGCCTGGGGTGACCGAAATTTAATTTGTACCTGCGGTTCACCTGAAGAGTACGAATCGTTTTCGAAATAATTAAACCGGAGTATGATTGTTTTTCCGAATGCAAAAATAAATATTGGATTGAATGTGGTTTCCAAGCGCGAGGATGGATACCATAACTTAGAAACCATATTCTTTCCGGTAAAACTTGCTGATGCATTGGAGTTTGTAGAAGCTGAAGAAACCAAGCTGACAACTTCGGGAATTAAAATTGACAGTGCGCCAGAACAGAATTTAGTTTTAAAGGCATACCATCTTTTAAAAACTGATCACAGTTTGCCTCCCCTTCATTTTCATTTGCACAAGGTAATTCCTTTTGGCGCCGGGCTTGGCGGGGGGTCTTCCGATGCTGCCTTTACCCTGAAAACCTTGAATGAGTTTTATAATCTTGGCCTGGCAACTGAAAAACTGGAAAATTATGCAACCCAAATAGGCGCCGATTGCCCGTTTTTCATTCACAATAAACCCATTTTTGCCACTGGTACCGGCAATAAATTTCATAACATCAAACTCGAACTTGCCGGTTACGATATTGTAATATTAAAGCCTGATATTTCTGTAAGCACGCCCGAAGCTTATCAAAATGTAATTCCCCGTAACCCGAAATTCAGGTTAACAGAGATTATTAAAACTCCAATTGATAGCTGGAAAAATCTGATTGTAAACGATTTCGAGAAAAGTATTTTTCTGAAATATCCCAAAATAGCTGAATTAAATCAGTTGCTTTATGATTTGGGAGCTGATTTTGCTTCCATGTCGGGCAGCGGTTCTGCCGTCTATGGAATTTTTCGCCATTTACCGATACATCTGGATAAAAAAATACCCGAAGGTGTTTTACTTTACCGCTAATTTTTCGTCATTTACCGGCATTAAAGTTTCATTAACAAGATTTTTCTGTTTTTTCTGAAAATACCATGTAACCTTTGTGCACGTTAAAAGTCTATTAAGACGAAAACAAAACAAAGAAACAGAAACGTTATTAAAACAGAAAATATGAAAACTATAGTGAAACAATTAACAGTAGGAACATTTATTGCTTTTTTATTATTAGTCGGAAACGTAAACGCAAAAGTAACTGAAGCAAAAGCCTCAAGCCATGAGAGCATTGAAACTAAACTTCAACGTGAAAAATGGATGACTGATGAATTTATCTGGAATGTAAATTCTTTCAACTTCACAGAAATTGGTCAGGAAACAGAAGCAAACCTTGAGGTTGAAAACTGGATGAACAGTGAAAAAACATGGAATTTGAATAGCAATTTTGTTAAAGAAACTGAAGCAGGTTTGGAAATTGAAACATGGATGACCAATGAAAAAACATGGAATGTTGAGAAAGCAGAAATTGAAGCAAAATTGGCATTTGAAGGATGGATGATAAATAACAGTGTTTGGAATTAGTTCAGAATTTGGAGATACGCGATTAGTTTAGTTAGATTTTTTAGGGGCTGTCTGCCAGTTGGCAAACAGCTTCTTTTTTTTGCATATTCCCGTAGTTAACTTGATTTTAAAAATTATATTTGGTTTCTACATTCGGGGGGGAAAGCAGGTGTTTAAAAAATTTCGAAATATCATTTTACTGTTGTTTGTAATGTTTAACGGCGTTGCTTTTTCGCAGGATGTTTCGTTCTCACAGTTTTATTCCAATCCATTGTATCTTAACCCTGCTTTTTCCGGTTCATTGGGTGTTCCACGAATAGCCTTGCAATACCGCAATCAATGGACTGGTTTCGATAATGCATTTTCAACATACAGTGCTGCATTCGATATTCCGGTTAAGAAATTGCAGGGCGGATTGGGTGGTTATATTTTAAACGATACCCAGGCCGGTGGAATTTTAAAAACATTGCAGGTAAACTTATCTTACTCTGTATTTATTCAGTTAACCGAAAATTACAGATTGCATGGCGCTTTGCAGGCAGGTTACAACCAAAATTCGTTAAACACAGGTAAGCTGGTTTTTGCCGATAATCTCGACCCAAATTACGGAAATCATGGTACATCAGCCGAACTTGAAACGCTTACAGATCCGAATTACGGTTTTGCCGATTTCTCGGGGGGAATTTTAATGTACAGCAAACGACTGTTTTATGGAATTGCCGTTCACCACCTGACTGAGCCAAACCAATCGTTTTACGAAGGAAATGAAGATGTTGCAAAACTTGACAGAAAATACACAGCACATTTTGGGGCGAGGTTACCAGTATATTTGTATGGCCATAACCGCAAGAAATTTGATATCTCGCCACAGTTCATTATGCAGTTGCAAGGCAGTTTTCAGCAATTTAATTATGGTATTTTTGCAACAAAATACGGATTAACAGCCGGTACGTGGTTCCGCCAGAATTTTGGGTACAGGTATGATGCTGTGATTTTTATGGTTGGATTTTTTAAAAAGAACTGGCAGTTTAACTACAGCTACGACCTGACAGTTTCGGGATTACGTGCCGATTCGGGAGGAACACATGAAGTTTCATTCACTTTTTTATTAAACAGGATTTCGAATAACAGGTATTTGCCATTTTTTAATCAGTATGAAGAGGAATTTGGGGTGAGATAAAAAGCATTAATAATATCCCAATTCAATTTTTCTGACTATTTCTTCAAGCATCTGGTCTTCATTTTCAGGGTCGTAACCATCTTTTAAGTTGTTTTTAAACAAACGGGCAATTCCCTGCCAGAAAACTGCGCTGAATTCTCCCCTGAAATCTTTGATTATGGTATATGCCGTTCGGTTGGTTTCACGGTTAATTAGTTTTAACAAAATCTTTCCATCTGAAATTGACCATTTTTTCAGCTCTTCCTTATGTTTGTCAAGCAGCTCTTTTTCAAGGTTTTTCATTAATTTTCTGCGGTCGCGTTCCCTATTGAGCGAATAGTAAACAGGTTCGTACTTTTGTAAAAGAACCCGCGCTTCAACTGCCAGCGGATATACTTTTTTTACTTTTTCAACATATTTTGAATACCTTTGCTGTTGCCTTTTACTGGTAAATTTTCGTTCGGGGAAAACCCAGATATCTTTTACCATTACCTGTATTATTGTGTCGTTTCCTTCCACAATCCCCATCACCCACTGACCTGAATCCTGTTCCTGGGCTCTCAACCCAACCCTGAACAACGACAAGATTAATATGAATAGTAATTTTTTCAAACTTCAATTTTAACTCTATAAAAGTAAAACGTTTAATTCATATGTCAATTATGGGTAAGGCAAAGTTTATATCTTTGAAACTGCTATTTTTATAAAAAACTAAAATAAATGAAAACCTGCATCAATTCTGAATTTGGGAAATTGGAAGGTGTAATTGTTCACCGACCGGGTTCTGAGGTGGAAAATATGACTCCGGAAAATGCTGAACGGGCGCTTTACAGCGATATATTGAACCTTTCGATTGCCTCGAAGGAGTTTGCACAGTTGGAAGGTGTTTTAAATAAGGTTACTTCTATTTATTATGTAAAAAATCTGTTAACCGATATTTTGAAGGATGAAAATGTGAAATTGAAACTGCTGAAAGAAATCTGCATTAACGAAGGAAATGTTTGTAATTCAATTAAACTGGCTGAGAACCAAGCTGAATATCTTGCAACTTTATTAATAGAAGGTGTGGTTCTTGAAAAAAATAATTTAACAAGCTATTTAAGCAGCGAACGTTTTTTTTTACGTCCGTTACACAATCTGTTTTTCACACGCGACTCCGCCATGGGTATGAATGACCATTTTCTAATCGGGAAAATGGCCAATCCGGTTCGCGAAAGGGAAGCCTTGATCATGGAAGCCGTTTTTAATCATCATCCTTTGTTCGAAACCAAAACATTAAATCCGGCAAATCCGAAACCGGGAATTGAAATTAATCCTTTGTCAACCCTGGAAGGTGGTGATTTTCAGGTGGCGTGCGAAAACGTTTTTGTAATTGGCGCCGGCATCAGGACCAGTACCCAGGGAATTGATTTTATTATCGAAAACATAAAACTACTTAAAACCGAAACGCATCATATTATTGTTCAGGAATTACCATCAACACCCGAATCGTTTATTCATCTCGATATGGTTTTTACCTTTTTAAATACCGATTCGTGCATGATATATGAGCCGCTGATTACAAAAATGAGCCGGTTGAGGACCATTCACATTCAGATTGAAAACGGAAAAGTGATTAAGATTGAAGAGGAACCCAATATACTTAAAGCTTTGCAAAAGGTTGGAATCGATTTAAAACCCGTTTTTTGCGGTGGCAGCACCGATTCCTGGATTCAGGAACGTGAACAGTGGCACAGCGGCGCCAACTTCTTTGCGTTTGCACCCGGCAAAGTAATTGGTTACGAGCGCAACAGCCATACCATTAATGAATTGAACAACAATGGTTTTGAGATTTTGAAAGCCGGTGATGTTATTGATGGAAAAATTTCGGTTGACGATTATAAAAAATGTGTGGTACTTATTCCCGGCTCAGAACTTGCACGCGGTGGTGGTGGCGCCCGTTGCATGACAATGCCAGTGAGGAGGGGTGAAGTAAATTGGTAACTATGCGAAAACTTAAAAATGCGGAATTAAACCGGCTTACACCGGAACAATACAAAGAAACAACAAAACTCCCGCTGGTTGTTGTACTTGACAACATCCGCAGTTGCAATAACATTGGTTCAGTATTTCGCACTTCGGATGCACTGCTGATTGAAAAAGTTTATTTGTGCGGAATAACTGCAACACCACCAAATGCCGAAATTCACAAAACTGCGCTCGATGCCGAGAAATCGGTGGAGTGGGAGTACTTCGAAAAAACCGAAGATGCTGTTATTGAACTTCAAAAGAAAGGTTATAAAGTGTATGCCATTGAACAGGTTGAGAATAGTATCCCGCTGCCCTGTTACCTCCCTGCTGAAGGCGAAAAAGTGGCTGTTGTTCTTGGAAACGAAGTAAAAGGAGTTCAGCAGAAGGTGGTGAATATTTGTGATGGTTGCATCGAAATTCCGCAATTTGGAACAAAACATTCGTTTAATGTTTCAGTTAGCGCCGGAATTGTTTTGTGGGATATTTTCAGAAAACTCCGGAGGTTTTGAAGTGTGAATGTAATTTCACTATTTTTATTCGTAATTAAAATCAATTTGAATATGAACACCCCGAAAATTGTGCCGGAAGAGTTTCTTCAATATGTTTGGGAGAATAAGCTTTTTTTTGATGAAAACCTGAAAACGGTTAATGAAGAAAAGCTTGAAATCATCAACGTTGGTAAGCGAAACACCGATTCGGGGCCCGATTTTTTTAATGCCAAAATTAAAATCGAAGATACAATCTGGGTTGGTAACATCGAAATTCATAAAAATTCAAGCGATTGGGTAAGTCACAACCACCAGGCAAACAAAGCATACAACAACGTTATTCTGCACGTGGTTGAAATCAACGATCAGCCTGTAATGAGGAGCATTACTGAAGAAATTCCGACATTGATTTTGAAATATCCCGAACAACTTAAAATAAACTACCAGAATTTGCTCGACGCCAAAACATGGATTGCCTGCCAAAACCAGTTTCATAAAATTGACCCGATTATTTTACAACTGGGTTTTAACCGGTTAATGATAGAACGGCTGGAAGATAAAACATCGGAAATATTATCACGATTACAAGCCGTTAACAACGACTGGAATGCCACTTTTTACCAAATGCTGGCACGGATGTTTGGCTTTAAAGTAAACGCACTTCCATTCGAACTGCTTGCAAAATCGCTGCCGATAGAGATTCTGACCAGGCATAAAAGTAATCTTTTCCAGTTGGAAGCGTTGCTTTTTGGAAACTCGGGATTACTGAATGAGCAACTTATTGGCGATGATTACTACATCAATCTCAGGAATGAATATTCGTTTTTATATAAAAAATACCAGCTAAAAGGAATTGAAAGCCACTTGTGGAAATTTATGCGACTTCGGCCAGT
>JBBIVS010000076.1:0-8135 GCA_037439605.1 Draconibacterium sp.
GAGCGTTATCTCTCCTTTTTTTACCTATATTTTATTTATCATAATATCAATTATAAGACATATATATTTTTTGTTTCTGCAAATTTCGTTATTTTTGATACATTTGATATATGAAAAATGACGGGAAAATTAAGCTTGATTTTTTTAAACCATTATCAAAAAAAACAATTGAACTGCCGTTGGTTGAAGCAACAGTTTCCGCAGGTTTTCCTTCGCCAGCCGATGATTATTCAGAATCACGACTCGATTTAAACAAAGAATTAATCTCGAACCAAAGCGCAACATTTTATGCCAGGGTCAGAGGTGATTCGATGACTTTGGCCGGAATTTCTGACGGAGATTTGCTTGTAATCGATAAATCTAAAACACCAGTGAACGGCTCAATAGTAGTTTGTTTAATCGATGGTGAATTTACAGTTAAAAGGCTTCAGAAGATTGAAAATCAGTTTTATTTAATGCCCGAAAATGATAATTACAAACCCATTAAAATCAAACCTGAAAACTATGTTACCATTTGGGGTGTTGTTACGTACACCATAAAAAAGCATATATGATTTATTAAACATAATATAATGTTCGCTTTGGTCGATTGCAATAATTTTTACGTGTCCTGCGAACGGGTTTTTAACCCGGTCATCGAAGGAAAACCGGTGGTTGTGCTATCAAACAACGACGGCTGCATTATTGCCCGTTCTGAAGAAGCAAAAAAACTTGGGCTACAAATGGGTGAGCCCGTTTTTAAAAAAATCAAATTCCTTACAAACAACGGCGTACATATTTTTTCTTCGAATTATACGCTTTATGGCGATATGTCGGCACGAGTTACCGAAACCCTCTCCCATTTTGTCCCTGAAATTGAAGTTTACAGTATCGACGAAGCTTTTTTAAATTTAACCGGCTTAAAAAGCGATTTAGATAAGCTTTCCCGGGAAATAGCATTCACTGTAAAACAGAATACAGGAATTCCTGTTTCAATCGGAATCGGGCCCACAAAAACACTCGCTAAAATTGCCAATAAAGCTGCCAAACAAACCGGTGGAATTTTCATCATCAAAAACAACAGGCAACTCGATACTTTACTTCGAAATACCCCTGTTGAGAAAGTCTGGGGAATTGGCCGGCAGTATGCGAAATTATTGCAGCAAAACAAGGTGCTCACAGCATTCGATTTTACTTTACTCGATGACAACTGGCTGCGTACAAAAATGAAGGTAATTGGCCTGCGTATAAAAAAAGAATTGCTTGGCGAATCATGTATTCGGCTCGAACTGATGATGCCTCCAAAGAAAGCGATTGCTACCACCCGGGCATTTGGAAAAAAAACGTCAGAAATCAAATTTATAACCGAGGCTGTTTCAACTTATGCGGTACGTTGCGCTGAAAAACTGAGAAAACAAAAATCGGTTGCAAACCTGCTTACCGTTTTTATTCATACCGACCCTTTCAACCCAAATGAACCGCAGATAAATAAAAGCAAAACTATTACTTTGCCTGTTGCTACAAACAGCAATTCAGAACTTGTAAAATATGCGCTGATTTGTTTGAACGAAATATTCAGCGCTGATTTCAAGTATAAAAAAGCAGGAGTTATTGTTGAGGGGTTGCAGGATGAATCTCAATTTCAGCAAAATATTTTTGATAAAACCGACCGTAAAAAGCAGCGAAATTTATTGAAAGTGTTGGATAAATTAAACACTCAGTTTGGTCGCGACAAAGTGAAACTTGCGGTTCAGGGAGACGGAAAAGAATGGAAACTGCGGCAGGAAAAACTCTCGAAACGTTATACCACCAACTGGAATGAAATAATTGAAGTTAAAGCCTGAAAGCAAAAACGCAGGTACAAAAAACAAAAAGCAAAATTTCAAAAATCAAAACTAAAATCTCAAACCCTGGAATTGGTAATTGAATTTTAGCCATTTTGAATTTATTTGTAATTTGCTTTTTGTAATTTGTAATTTGAAATTTAAAATTTGATTGTGCATGTGTTTCTATTACGCTGTTGTTAAGACCAATGCCAACGCACTAATAAAAAATGGTATTATAAAGGAAGAACAACTGAGTTTGTTCTCTGATAAATTGTTTGTAAAAGGGTTCGATTTTCCGTTGATGCCTGTTATTAACAACCTTAATCCAGAAATTATTCAGATGTTTCGGTGGGGATTTGTGCCGCCACAAACACAAAATACAGAACAGGCAACTGCTTTTTTAACCCGGTATAACACGCTGAATGCCAAAGCTGAAAGTCTTTTTGAAAGCCGCTTGTTTGGCAAAGCAATTCAACAACAAAGATGCCTGGTATTGTGCAGCGGTTTTTTCGAATGGCGACATAAAAATACGGAGAAAAAGAACTCCGAAAAATACCCGTTTTATGTATCTTTAAAAGATGAAGGTATGTTTGTGTTTGGCGGTATATGGGAGAAATTCACCGACCGGAACACCGGGGAAATAATTCATACATACGCAATTATTACTACCAGGGCCAACGAATTAATGGAAATTGTACACAATACAAAAAAACGGATGCCATTGATTATTGAACCCGAAAAAGCGTTGAAATGGCTTGATCCAAACATAAATGACGATGAAATAAAATCGTTTTTTAACCCATTCGATGCCGACAAGTTAAAAGCAACTCCTATAAAAAGAATAAATCCGCGGTTGAATTACGAAAACGACCCGGGAATAACTGTTTACTATCATTACCAGGAATTAAACGGACTGCTCGCCGAACACCCTGAATACTTCGAAAAAACCGTAGATTTGAGGGGAGGGTTCCCTACCCTTTTTTAATTATGAATCTAAAACATCGAATAAGAAATAAGAAATTAAAAAGTTTTGTTAGGTTTTTCGTTTTTTATTACTTGTTCCAATACTACTCTTTCTGATTTCTTATTTGTTATTCCTTATTTCTTATTGATTTTATGCAATGGATAATCTTTCCTGATCTCTCCTGTTCGGAATAATCTGAATGTCATCAGGTTTTTGCTGAAGTTGTGTTTTTGCTTTTATGTTCAACTCAGCAAATGCTGCTGCAAAAGAATTAAACTCGCGGTTAACTTTTATAATCTTAATTTTCGGATCAGGTTTGTCCACCAATTCAGCATAAATAGCTTTTTTAGTGTCATGATTTCCGGTAGAAATTAATTTTTCCTCTTCATAATTATATGAAAATTCCAGATGTTCTGCCAAAATAAATTCAAGGCCCGAACGCTGATACTTAATTTCATAAAACCGCGCATAGATAATATATACTTTGCCATCGGGCAAGCCATAAAACTGAACCGGGAAGTTAGTTGGCAAATATGTTACAAACGATTTGTGGATTAACTTTGCAAAGATTTCCATAATGGTTGGTCGTTTATAATTCTATACGGGGTAAATGTATAAAAAAAGTTATTAACACAAGTAATATCTCTGTAACTATTTTATTTTTAATCTCAAAACGGATTTATTGTTGATAATTTGATTTTTATTTTCAATTCAAATCATCCAGATTTCTGTATTTCAAACGTTTCATCCACTGGGTTTCGATACTGAAAAAACCATATTCTTCAACTACTTTTCCACGAATCAGGTAACAGCCGGGGCCTGAAAACGGATTGCGGTTGTTTGCATCCGGAAAGTGAACTGTGTCTAACCACTCTCCTTCCAAATCGAGCCAGGTGCCAAAATACATGATTTTCACGTTGCTTGTGCGGGTTGGTTTACGGTGCACCAGGTAACCGGCAATTTCAACGGTTTTTCCAACCATCCCGGGCAATTGCGAAGCTTTCAGACTTGCCGCAGGCAAAGCTGTTTCAAGTAATCCAAATGGCGAACGCATTGGAAAACCCAGCAATTCAATCTCATCAAAAGTATTTTCAAGTTCGTGTTTCCACAATTCAGGAAGATTAAATTCACGTGTTTTTGCCTCGAAAAGTGTAGTTTCAGGGGCTGTCTTTTTCGAATGCCCCAGTAAATAATGTGCATCCCAAAGCAGTTCTTTTTTGCTTTTCCCCGTAAACCGAAATGCACCCGAACGAATAAGGATAATGAGCTGTTCAAGCGAAATCTGAACCCGTTTTACAAAATCGCTTAAACTTTTAAATCTGCCAGTTCTTTCACGTTCAGTTAAAATGTTCTCTGCAACAGCAAGTTCAAGTTCATGAATAATATAAAACCCGATGTAAATGGTTTCATTTTCAATTGTATTCATCCACTGGCTTCTGTTTACACACGGCAGTTCAATTTTTGCCCCGTGCATTTTTGCTTCATGAAAATAGAGTTCGGGCGAATAAAAACCGCCGCCGTTATTCAACGTGGCAACCATATATTCTCTTGGATAATAAGCTTTTAAATATAGCGCCTGAAAACTTTCAACTGCATAACTTGCTGAGTGGCCTTTTGAAAAAGCATAGTTGGCAAAACTTTCAATCTGTGTCCAAATTTCAGTAATTGTATTTTCGGAATATCCTTTTGTTTTACAATTGCTGAAAAATTTCTCCCTGATTATCTGAAAATCATTCCGTTCCCTGAATTTCCACGACATTCCGCGCCGCAAAATATCAGCTTCGCTTAAGGTAAGTCCTGCAAAATAATGCGCAACTTTTATCACATCTTCCTGATAAACCATCACGCCAAAGGTTTCCTCCAGAATCTCGTACAATTCAGGCAAATCCTTACGGGCTTTTTCACGGCGTTTTTCATCCTGAAACCGGAGAATATATTCGCGCATCATTCCGCTTTTGGCAACGCCCGGTCTAATGATTGAACTGGCTGCTACCAGCCGTTTGTAATCATCGGCCTTTAATTTTGTAAGCAACATTCGCATTGCCGGCGACTCAACATAAAAACAGGCAATTGCTTTTCCATTCTTCAAGAGTGCTTTTAAACGCTCATCATCCTTAAAAAGGTTAATGTTATTGATATCGATTTTTTTATTCCGGTTGGTTTTGATGATTTCAAGCGCATCCTTGATTTTACCCAGGCCGCGCTGGCTCAGAATATCGAATTTATACAAGCCGATATCCTCCGCAACATGCATATCAAAATGGGTTGTTGGAAATCCCTTGGGCAAAATGTGCGTAGCCGAATAATAATTGATTGGGTTCTCTGAAATCAGGATTCCGCTGGCATGGATGCTGAGGTGGCTGGGCATTCCATTCAATAACTTACTGTACTGGACTACCCATTTCGCATATTCATCGTTTTCCTGCGGAACCGGATTTTTTTGTAACCGGGTGATTTCGTCGGCAGGCAAGCCAAAAACCTTACCTATTTCACGCAGGGCCGATTTGTGATCGAAAGTAATGTACGAACCCAGCAAAGCAGTTTTATCCCAACCATATTTGCTGAAAATATAATTGGTAATATCATCGCGGTCGGTCCAGGAAAAGTCGATATCAAAATCGGGCGGATTGCTGCGAAACGGGTTGATGAAACGCTCGAAATACAGGTCGAGTTCAATTGGATCGACATTGGTAATTCGCAACAAATAGGCAACCATGCTGTTTGCGCCACTTCCGCGGCCTACATACGGAAAATCCCTGCTGCGTGCATAGTTTACAATGTCCCAGTTGATTAAAAAATAGGAACTGAATCCCATCTCGTCAATCATTTTAAGTTCTTTCTCCAAACGGTCAATTACCTCTTTTGATGGTTTTCCAAACCTGTATTTCAACCCCTTTTTACACTCATTACGCAGCAGTTTAATATCTTCTTCATGCGAATCTGTAAAGCATTTCTTGTTTTTGTTGGTCCGGTACTCAAACTCAATTGAACATTGAGAGAGAATCCGGCTTGTGTTTTGTATAATTTCAGGATAATCTTTAAAGGCTTCTTTTAACTCAACTTCAGAAATAATTATTTCAGTTGCCGAAGTTTGCTCTGAAACCGGCAGCCGGCTGAGTAAAATATTGTTTTCGATTGCGCGCAGCAAACGGTGAATGTTGTAATCGCGTTTATTTCTGAAGGTTGCAGGTTGCAGGATTACGAGTTTGTTTAAATGCCAGCGCCACTCTGAAAATGGCAGTTTTATTAATTCCGATGATTTTATTCCGATAAATTCGTTTTCGTTTAACTGGCTGAATTTTCTGTTTTTGAAAGGGTAAATAAAAATTGCATCCTTTATTTCGGGCGCTGTTTCCTCAAACTGTTTTTTGTTAAACTGATATTTTGTAAGATGTTCATTCAACGCTTTATACCCTTCTGTAGTTTTTGCCAGTCCAATGTATTTTTGCTGAATCCCGTTTCTGAAATCAATGCCTAAAACCGGTTTTATGTTGTATTCCTGGGCCAACCGAACAAAATCGATACCTGCCGATGTGTTATTGATATCGGTGAGCGCTACATTTGTAAAACCCTTCAGAGCCAGCTCCTCCAGCAATTTTTCGGGCGAAATGGTGCCGTACTTCAAACTAAACCACGAGTGACAATTGATGAGCATGACTTATTTTTTAATGCTACAATGCTATAATGCTATAATGCATGAATGCGGGAATGCATGATTGGAATTATGCATGAATGTTCAAAACGTAAATGAATTAATGTAAATTGGCTGTAGATTATATTTTACAAGCTTGTGAATTTTTCCATTTCTATCCTTTTTCCATTTCTTTCATTTTCGCATTTTAGCATTCATGCATTTAAGCATTTCTTCAAAATCTCCTGTGCGCCGGAATTACCGGTGGCTGGCCGTTAAACGGATTATGTCCTCCGCCAATGCTTCTTACTCCCAATGTAACTGCCCTTTTTACTGCCTGGTCGCCAAAACGTTTTCGCACGTAATCCATCGACTGGTAAAGCCGAATCAGTTTTTCAGAGTCTTCAAAAAGCCGCATCTGGTAAGTTCCGCCAACCAAATGACTAAACCTGACACCGATTAAACGGATTAAAACCCTTCGCTGGTAAAGCTGTTCAAACAAATCAACGGTAGTTTGTATTAAAGTCTGGTCGAGCGAAGTGTAAGGAATAATCCGCTGTTTACTATAGGTTTGAAAATCGGAATACCTTATTTTGACTGAAACACATGCTGTTAATTTATTTCCTGTGCGAAGTTGAAAAGCCAGGTTTTCGGCCATCGAAATCAGAATGCTTTTTATTTTTGCAACATCTGTTGAATCCTGTTCGAAGGTGCGTTCCATCGAAATTGATTTACGTTCGTTCCATGCCACAACCGGCGAATTATCGATTCCCTGTGCTTTTTTCCACAGCGAAACACCATTTTTCCCCAGTACACTTTCCATCAGTTCAACAGGCATTTCCTGCACGGTTTTCACCTTTTCAATCCCCATACTACGCAATAACCGGTAAGTTTGATCGCCCACCATCGGAATTTTTTTCACCGAAAGCGGCGCAAGAAAACTCTTCTCATTTCCATCGGGAATATTGATGAAATTATTTGGTTTTGCTTCCGAAGTCCCCACTTTCGAAACTGTTTTATTCACCGAAAGCCCAAACGAAATGGGCAACATGGTTTCCTTTATAATTTTTTCGCGCAACTCTTTGGCCCAATCGAAACAACCAAAAAAGTGATCCATTCCGGTAACATCAACATAAAATTCGTCGATTGACGATTTCTCAAAAAGCGGCGAATTCTCCTTTATAATATCGGTTACCATATCTGAAAATTTAGAATAAACCCCGCTGTTTCCGCGAATTACAATTGCCTGTGGGCACATCATTCTCGCCATTTTCATTGGCATTCCCGAATGAACACCATATTGCCTTGTTTCGTAGCTGCACGATGCCACCACTCCCCTGTCGCCGGTGCCGCCAATTAACACCGGTAATTGTTTCAACCTCCTGTCTAAAAGCCTTTCGCACGAAACAAAAAAGGTATCCAAATCGAGATGTACAATTTGTCTGTTCATAAAATGACAATAATATCGTCAATATTTTGTCAATAATATAGTCAAAAAGTTTTATATTTGGAAAAAAAAATTATGCACTTTGCAGAAAATTTAAAATTTTTGAGATCGAGGCGGAATAAATCTCAGGCTGATTTGGCAGTTGAACTTGAAATTACTCGTACCACACTTTCGGGTTACGAAAAAAATGTGCAACCACCATTCCGAAATTTGATAAGGATTTCGGAATATTTCAATGTTTCGCTCGATGCTTTAATCAAATACAAACTCGATGTACTTTCTGAGTTT
>JBBIVS010000076.1:8158-10524 GCA_037439605.1 Draconibacterium sp.
AAAGGGGTTTGATGTTGATGTTACCGGGAATAAATTAAGGTTGCTAACAATTACGGTTGACAGCAAGGGAAAGGAAAATATTGAAATGGTGCCTCTGAAAGCACAGGCCGGATACACAAACAGTTACGGCGATTTGGATTTTATTGCTTCGCTTCCAAAATTTAAACTCCCGTTTTTACCCGAGAATAAAACTTACCGGACTTTTCAGATTAAAGGCGATTCGATGTTGCCAATCACTGAAAATTCGTGGGTAACCTGTTCATACATAGAAAACTGGGAAAACATTAAAAATGGCAAAGCCTGTGTTGTTGTAACCAAAACCGATGGCATAGTTTTTAAACTGGTTTACAAACGGTTAGAAAACGGAGTTCTGCTGTTGGTTTCGTCGAACAGGAATTACAATCCTTATGAAATACCTGTTTCACAGGTTTTGGAGATTTGGCAGTTTGAAACCTGGAACAGTTTTGTGTTTGAATGAAAAGACTTCGACTTCGCTCAGTCTGACTGTCACCCTGAACGAAGTCGAAAGGTAATTTTAATCTTCCATTTCGTCGATTACCCTGATTTTTTCTTTTAACGTTTCAATTGATTGACGGGTATCTTCAATTTTCTTTTTAACGTCTTCAATCAGCGCTTCCGCATTTTTTGATTTAGTGAAAAATCCGATGTTGTTATCGAGCAATACCAAATCGTTTTCAAGTTGTTTTAACTTGTTGATGTATTTTTCGCGCTCCATTCTCATTTTGCTTTGACCGCGTGTTGATTCGGAGAACGTTGACATTTTTGTTTTGAATTTAAGCATGTTGCGCTTATCTTCGTTAATGCTCAACTGGTCGAAAAGTCTGCTAATCTCTTCCCTGAATTTATTCTGAAGGGCGTCTTTCTTTTTAAATGGCACATGCCCGATTTCGGTCCACCGGCGTTGAATATCTTTCAGTAATTTCAGGTTTTCATTTACATCGGCAGCCGGTTTGAAATTTTCAAGTTCAGCAATGATATCCTCTTTCATTTTCAGGTTATCAAGCTGTTCGGTGTCAACATCCGAAAAATGCTCCGATTTTTTATCGAAAAAGAAATCGCAGGCAGCCCTGAACCGTTTCCATACCATATCGGAATGTTTGCGCGGTATTGGCCCAATTTCTTTCCATTTCTTCTGAATATTTATAAAATCCTGGGTTGCTTTCCGCCAATCGGTGTTATCTCTGAGCGCTTCAGCCTGTACACACAAATCAATTTTTTGCTGAAGGTTATTTTGTTGAATTTCCTTGTTCCTTGAATAAAACTCACGTTTTTTGGCGAAGAAATTATCGCAGGCAGTTCTAAAACGGTCGTAAATTTTATTGTTGTCTTTTTTTGGAGCGAAGCCAATTGTTCTCCAGATTTTCTGAAGTTCAACCAGTTCTTTCGATTTGATGTCCCAATCTTTGTAACTGTTTACTTCTGAGTTACAAATTTCCTCCACTTTTTCGCAAAGGGCTACTTTTGCGTCATAATTCTTCTTTTGGTCGGTTTTCTTCGATTCGAAAAAATCCTGGTGTTTTTTATTTATTATTGAAGTAATGTGTTTAAACCTTTCCCATACATCATCTTTATTGTCACGCGGAACCGGCCCGATTTCGCGCCATTGTTCATGATATTTCTGAAGGGTGTTGAACGCTTTTAAAATCGATGGTTCAACCAGTAATTCTTCAGCGCTTTCGCAAAGTTTTATTTTAAGTTCGAGGTTCTTTTTTAAATCGAGGTCGCGCAGTTCGCGGTTTATTTTAATGTAGTCGTAAAAATTCTCAACATGGAAATGATAAGTGTCCCACAAATTTTTCATTTTCGCCTGCGGCACAAGTCCAATTTCCCGCCATTCGCGTTGCAATTCACGAAATTCGCTAAAGGTTTTATTTATCGATTCTTCATTATTGATAAGGCCTTTGATTTTTTCAATAATCTCCAGTTTCTTTTGCAGGTTTTCCTCTTTTTCAGAGTCGAGTTGCTTGTTGTGTTCTTTGCGTAAATGGCCATATTTTTTCAGTAAATCGCGAATATCGCTTTCATAAGGATCTTCTTCGGGCACAAATTCATCCTCCAATCCTCCGGCTTCCATAAAAGTAGCGCGTGCTTGTTCAACAATCTCATTCCGCTTTTTGTAAAAAACCGATTTGATTGCTTCAACATCAGCTTTTATTTCGGCTTCGTCACCATCTTCAAGTAAATCGCGCAATGCATTTACCAATTCAACCTGCGAGTAATTTGAATAGTCTGTTCTTTCTTTTTTATGCGACGAATTAAAAAAATCGTCCGTTGACTCAGTTCCTGCAGCAGCAATCATTTCTATTTCTTCCGGGGTAACTTTTTTGACCTTAATTTTCGACGGA
>JBBIVS010000077.1:0-2251 GCA_037439605.1 Draconibacterium sp.
GCAAGTTCGGCACACAGCCAGATAACTTGTTTCAAATGCCACGGAACGGCGCTTAGCAACGGTTGGCACAGCCTGTCAGAAAAAGCAAACATGGTTTTCACACATGTAAAAACGGCGCCCGACCGTGATGAAATCAGGATGTCAGAAGACCAGATTATAGAAACCATGCTGCGTTGTAAAAATTGTCACGAAAATGAATATTCCAACTGGATTGCCAGTGGTCACTCCGCAAATTACTCCCATATTTTTCTGGATTCATTGCACAATACAACCGAACAGTTGAATTTCGATTGTTTGCGATGCCACGGAATGTTTTATGCCGGAACAACTTATGATTTGGTGGAGCCCATTTCGGTGGAAGGCCCCTGGAAAATGAAAGATGAAAGCAGAACAAACATGGCAACCATTCCATGCCTTGCCTGTCATAAAATACACAGCCGGGGAATGCCATCGGTTCGACCGGATTATGCAAATCCCAACTATATTTTTTATGGCCGGGTGGTTCAAAATAATTCTGTATGTTTATTTGTGAGAAACGAAGAAGTCCATTTCGATCTGGCTAACCTGCCAACACCTGTTATTTTAAATGGAGCAGACACTGTACAAACATCCAACGATCCGGTTTACCGGCTTTGTGTGCAATGCCACGCACCATCAGTTTACCATCAGGCGGGCAGCAGCGACGACAAAACCCCTACCGGCGTTCACGAAGGAATCAGTTGCCGGGCGTGTCATGAACCTCACTCCAATTATCAGAGAAATTCATGCGATAAATGCCATTCCGGAAAATCAAAAAACTGCAAGCTGGATGTGAGAACAATGAACACCACATACATTTCGCCCGAAAGTCCAAACGATATTCACAGGGTGGCCTGCAAGGATTGCCATGATGATGGACGAACAAGTTCCAAATCAGTGAAACCATAGGCAAGATTGATTTCTTCAACTTCCTGATTTGGTATTTGTTATTCCTTATTTTGTTATTTTCTAAATCTAAAATATCGAATAAGAAATAAGAAATGAGAAAGTTTTTGGGAAACACCCGGGACATGGACTTTCCAAAGTCCATGATCTTCTGATTTATAATTAATTCTGGCAAACTTTGACTTAGTAAACTCGATAGCTATCGAGTCAAAGTCCCTGATCACAACGAGTTTCGCTGAATAAACCCGAACGGGCTTTTAATCCGTTTAAAATCGCCGGTCAGTATCATCTGCGCGGCAAAGCGGCCAATAACATCATGGTTTGTGGAAATGGTGGTAATCCCATTTTCGAGCAGTTCCTTCACCGGGTTGTCGTTGTATGCCACCAAACCGACGTCTTTTCCGGGTTTCCAGCCTTTATTTCTACAGATTTTTATAAACCGGTACAAATCGTCATCTGAAATCAGGACATAAGCCTCAATCTTTTTTACATCCGATTCCTGTAACTGATCGATAATGGAAAATTGCAAATCATTTACCTGGCAAAAAATCTGAAATCCCCGTGCAATATTTCGTGAATAGTACTGATTCAGAGGAAAAACAAGGTTTATTTTTTTGTATTTCCTGATTAATGAAATTCCGGTTTCAAGTGCGGTCTGAATATCTTTTTCATACTCCTGATAAACCACTGGGTAATCTTTTAATAATTCGAGATTCCGGTCAATCAGTAAAACTTTCTTTATTGGTATTTTCCTGATTATACTGACACCGGTCGATTCATCATCCTTGAAATGAGGCAGAATCACAAAATAGTCGTAATGAACCATTTGATTGTTTACAATCTCCTCAAACTGCTCGATGCTGTAATTGTAGATAAAAACATCGACACTGGCTTTGCTTCCCAACGTTTCTGATAACGAATAGTAAATACTTCTTTTATAATTACTTAGTTTGTTTAAAATGAGCGCAACCTTAATTTTTTTGTGAACATTAACCTGATTAACGTAGTAACCTTTACCACGAACCGATGCCAGAATACCTTTTTTGCGTAGATGAACATACGCCTTTTCAACGGTATCGCGCGATATTAAAAGCTCCTCGCTGGTTTCGTTGATGGATGGAATGCGCTGCCCTACCTTGAAAATTCCGGCTTCAATATCCGACACCAGCAAATCGACAACCTGCCTGTACTTGGGTATTTCAGAATCATGGTCGATGCGCAAATCGTGGGACATTCGAAACAATTAAAAATGATAAATTTAAAATGATAAATTACGGTTATTCAATTCTAATTTAAATTCCAAAAATCAATTTCCAACTATCAAATA
>JBBIVS010000077.1:2263-10523 GCA_037439605.1 Draconibacterium sp.
ATAAAAACACAAATATTCGAAATGGTTTGAGGATTTACAACTTGATAATTGAAATTTATTTATTTTTTGAACTTTGTTTTTTGAGATTTTTATTTCTAATCCCGCTATTTTTCTAATATCTTAATCGTCGTCCTCCTGTTCAACGTCCGTCCTTCAGGAGTTTCGTTAGATGCAATCGGCACTTTGTCTCCATATCCACCCCACTTCAAACGGTTAGCCTGAACACCTTTGCCAGTGAGATAATCAACCACCGATTTTGCCCTTCGTTCCGATAGAACCTGGTTTGCCTGTGCGCTACCCGAACTGTCGGTATGTCCCTGGATTTCGATTTTCAGTTGACTGTTATTTTTCAGGAAAGTCACTAAATTCTGTAATTCCGGTTCCGATTGCGGCAAAATCCTGAAAGAGTCGGTTTCGTAATAAATATTATACAACTGAACTTCGGCACCAATTTCAATGCGCTCAAGTTCAATATCAACAAAGTCAGGTTCCCTTACCGAATTAACTTTTCCCTGGTTCACAAATCTTGAAAAATACAGGTATCCGGGCTCTGAAACTGTAAAAGCATAATTCCGGTTGAGCTGCAGGGCAAACATTGCCTCTCCGTTTTCACCGGTTTCCTGCATCTGAAGATTTCTGTTTTGAAATGGCTGGCTTTCAAGTTTAACAGTAGTCTGAACAGGCCTTTTGGTTTTAACATCCCTTACTCTTACTTTTACATAGGCCATAGGTGTTGTAGTCAGTCCCCTGTCGAGGTTGAATGCAAATATTTCCATCCCTTTTTCGGTTTGACGCGAAGAAGCAAAATACATGGTGTCGCACACATAACTCAAGGCCAATCCGTCGTCGTCATAATGTGTATTGATTGGGTAACCCATGTTTCGTAAATTGGTTAAATTACCTGAAATATCGATATCCGCCGAATACAAATCCATTCCACCCATACCAGGCAATCCGTCAGATGCAAAATAAAATTTGTTTTTTACTTCATAAATATAGGGTGAAATCTCGTTACCTGATGTATTAACCATACTACCCATATTTACAGGCTCTTTCCACTGCGGCAATCCATTTTCCGAAAATCCTGATAATTCAGCTTTCCAAATGTCTTTTTTCCCTTTGCCGCCACTTCTGTTACTTGAAAAATAGAGCAATCGCGCAGCGGAAGAAAACGAGGGGTGAGCATCCCAATATTCCGAATTTATCTTATTGCCAGCGTTTACTGGCTTACCCCATTTTCCATCTTCATTTCTGATAAACCAAATGTCGCAGTCACCAAAACCATCGGTACGGCTACAAGCAGTAAAAAACAATATTTTAGTTCCATCCGAAAGTTTTTTAATACCTTCATTATCAAATAAAACCGTATCCTTTCTTATTTTTGAAATTTGCCACATTGCTGAATCCGGAACCGTCAATGAAAATTCTTTGTCAGGATTATCTATTAAAAAAGCCGAAAATTTACAACTTGCCATTTTACAGGCCAGTAAAAACTGCCTCTTTTCGGGAATATATTTATAATCGCTGTAAATATCATAATATCGCAAAGCTTCGGAATGGTCGCCTTTTTTGAAGTGTGCCTCGCCCAGCCGGAAAACCACTTCCCACTCGCGGCCAATTTCGCCGGCTTTGTTCAAATGAAAAATTTCAAGATTTACCGAATCCAGTTTGTTGTAAACATCGGCCAGTAATAAATGGGCATCTTTAAATCCCGGATCGTCTGACAAAATCGCGTTGCAGGTTTTTATTGTACCCGCATAATTTTGACTTGAGAACTGCTTCTGAGCTTCAGCATACAAATCTTCGACCTTTTTATTAGATTGAGCCTGTATTTGTAAACTCAAAATACACAAAACATAGGTAAAAAGCACTTTTGCAATATTTTTGTAACTAATTGCACCATAAACAATTTGGGATAAATTTTTACCTTGTAGGCGATAATGAACTCTGTTTTTCACTACTCTGATTTTTATAATTTAGGAAATTTGATTTAATAGCCGCCATAAAAATAGAAATTTTCAGACAAATTTCATCAACTTATTTTTTTACAATTTTTATTGTTGTCCGCCTGTTTAGCATTCGTCCTTCGTCAGATTCATTTGTTGCTACAGGCCGGGTTTCACCAAAACCTTTAAATTGCAGCCTGTTATTCGCGATTCCGTTTAAAACAAGATATTCAACCACCGATTTTGCGCGCAATTCTGATAGCTTCAAATTATGTTCAGGACTTCCGGTGTTATCGGTATGTCCCTGTATTTCAACTTCTAAAACAGGATTATTGGTCAGGAAAAGAACCAGTTTTTTCAATTCCGGTTCCGAAACGGATAAAATTCTGAACGAATCGGTTTCGAAATAGATGTTGTGCAAATTCATTTCGGCACCAACGTTTATGCGGTTTAAACTTATTTCAATATGTTCAGGAGTTGCAAGTGTTTTCTGTTCTTTTAAGTGAAACGATTGAGAATAAAACAGATAACCCGGTTCAGAAACATTGAAGGCATAATCGGCATTTAGCGGCAGGCACAACAATATTTCGCCTTTTTCATCGGCTCTTTCTGTGCGCCGGTTTGTTGAACCGGCTGAAAGATTGATTAAATCAACAACAGCCCTGACAACTTCACCTGATTCAGCATCGGTAATTTTTGCCTTTACATAGCTAACCGGCTCAGGACGAACGGATTCCGGAAGTTCGAAAGAATAAATGTCGAGTCCAAACCCCGGTTCGCGCTGCGAAGCAAAAAATGCCGTTTTCCCATCAAAACTGATGTTCAAACCCTGTTCATCATTATGTGTATTGATTGGATATCCCAGGTTTTTGGGTTGAGAAAACGAACCATCCGTCTGAATTTCAGAAAGAAACAAATCCATTCCGCCCATTCCGGGATGAAAATCGGAAACAAAATAAAAACTCTTGTTGTTTGGATGAATGAATGGTGATATTTCATCTCCGGCAGTATTTATAACGCTTCCGGCATTTTGAGGATGGTTCCATTTGATGGTTCCGTTATCGTTTATCGTAATAATTTCAGCCCGCCAGATATCTTTTTTCCCTTTTCCACCGGCACGTCCCGAAGAAAAATAGAGAAACCGGTTATCAGACGTAATGGTTGGTTGGGCATCCCAACTGCCGCTGTTAATCATATTACCCGCATTTCTTGGAGTACTCCATTTTTTACCATTAAAAAACGAGTAATAGATATCACAATTTCCAAATCCGCCCGGGCGGTTGCAGGCAGTAAAAAAGAGCAAACTTCCATCAGCCGAAAGCGCCTGTGCACCCTCGTTTTCGGGAGTATTAATTTCCAAAACCGGGGAAGCCCTCCCCCAACCGTCAGAATCAAATTCAGCAATAAAAAAATCTTCGTTTGGTAAGCCACCCACAGGTCTTAACAAACGGGTAAAAACAAGTTTACCACCATCGAGCGAAACCGATGGCCAGTATTCGTCATTTATTGTATTGATGTTTTCTGATAAACGTTCAGGATTGAATTCAACCGGATTCCTGATAGTGTCTATGGCAAACAGGCAGCTTGCAATGTAATGCTGAACCTCAGTTTTTCGTGCATCGGGAATTCCTTTTTCCTTCAAATATTTTTCGAAATTGAAAAGCGCTTTTTCATAACTGCCAGCTGAAAAATTTGCTTTTCCAAGCCGATAAAAAATCAGCGCACGTTGCGAATAGCGGAGGGCATTTTCGAGCGCTTCAATTTCAAGTTCTGTTTTTTTCATTTCGTGATAAACGTCGGCCTGCAAAAGAATGGCATCAACATAATCAGGAGTTTTTTTCAGTAACTTTTCAATTTCAGCGATTGAATTTTCATATTCCTGCAGTTTGAAGTATTGCAATGCTTTTTCGAATTGCTGTTGTGTTTTGGCGCTGTTTTGGCCCCCGGTCAAAAAAAACATCAGTATGAAAATAGAAATAAGCAGATATTTGTATTGAACAGAAATTTGAAACATGTTAATTATAATTTTTAAAACAAATAACGAAAATTGGGTTCACTTATTTTAGTTAGCTTGGGGGTAAAAAAGACTAAATCCAACAATTGAAATCTGTTATATTTTAGTAGTAACCGGTTATTGGATTCATGCTGATAAAAAAAACAAACCGGATGCACCGCAGAATTAAAAATTTATTTATTTTTCGACCATATAAAATTTTTATTCACTCAAAATATCATTTTTTATTTTTTATTGACTCAAAGAAATGAAGAAAAGTAGTTTGAAAAAGCATCATTCTGATTTTGATGACAACTTTGGCCCTGTTAAAAAAGGCGTTACCGCCAAAGACAAAACTTCGAAGAAAAGGCTTTCGATTTACGATGAGTACGAGGAAGAGGAAGATTTATTTCCGCATCAGGAAAAGTTTAAGGGCCGCCGGAAATGATAATCAGTAAATCAACTGTTTGAATCACACAATTCTGTTCTAATGACCTGACAAAATCAAAATAATTCTTTCCCCAAATTAATAAAACAAATTCTTGTTATGGTTTTTGTTATTCATAGAATGCCTGAATACCAGGATAATGGTATTTTGCTTTAGCAATATTTTCGGGCAGGCAATAGTAAACTATTTCGGCTATGGCACATTTTGTTCCATCACCATCGAAAAGGGAAGCCGAAATGGTTGCCAGCTTTTTATCAATCGAAACCAGTTTACCTGTTACAGTAATTTCTCCTTTTGAAATATTGACAGGTTTAAAGTATTTCACATTCATTTCCGATGTAACTCCTGAAGTTTTAGCTTTTATCAGCACAATCCAGCCAGCCAGTTCATCGAGCAAAGCCGCCTGAATTCCGCCGTGTACCACATTGCTCCAACCTTCCAGCGATTTGCGGGGTTGCCATTTCGCAACCAGTTCGTCGCCATCTTCCCAAAATTCGAGCTGCAAACCAATATCGTTAAACGGCGAGCACCCAAAGCAGTTGTAATCGCGACGGGCGCCCATTTTTATGAATGGGTTTTGGATTTTTATCATTTTAAAATGTATTGCAAATAAAACAGGCCGGTAGAAAACCAGCCTGCTTATGTTTTTTCATAATCCTAATTATTTCCCAAAATCAGCGGTAAACCATCTTTCCCGCTGCCAATTACAATCACTTTTGTGTTTTGCGATTTGGCGAGTTCAACTGTGGCTTCAATACCACGTTGCTGAATAATTTTATCGGTTAAACTGGCATTGATAATACGGTTAAAAGCTGCAATACCTTCGGCTTCAATTCTCCTGCGTTCGGCTTCCGATTGTTCACGTTGCAACCTGAATTCATAAGCCAGTGCCTCCTGTTCCTGCTGCAGTTTACTCTCAATTGCGCCCTTTATCTGCGCGGGTAAATTAATTGAGCGTATCAGCAGGGCTTTCATTTCGATATAATTTTCATTCAGTACTTTTTTTGTTTCTTCAATTATCGACTGCTCCACTTCGGCCCTTCTTGTCGAATAAATCTCCTCGGCTGAATACCGTCCGGCCACCTTGCGCACACTCGAGCGCACTTCTGGCACTACCAGCACATTTACAAAGTTAATCCCGAACTGTTCGTGCAAATTCCCTATTTTGCTATACGCCGGATTAAAGCGAACTGTAACATCCATGCTGATTGACAACCCGTTTTTATCCAGCACATCCATTGGCTCATCGCGCTGCTGCTCACGGACATTGTAAATATACATGTCATTCCAGGGCGCTATTATATGAAAACCCTCGCTATATATATTCTCTTTATCCAACCCCGAAGTATAGGGTTTAAAAATTACCCCGCGTTCGCCTGCCTGAATAATTAAAAACATTCGACCGCCAAAAAGCAGCAAAAGAATCACAACTACAATCGCCGCTATGATGTAGTGTGTTTTAAAATTGAATTTCATAATTTGTTAATTTTCTTGATTTTTGACAAATGTATAAAAATTGCAGTTAATTTAAGAAAGTCGGTAAAGAGAAGATCGAAATCTTAAGTTTAAGCGAGGAAAGAGATTTATTGTGATTGATAGAGATTTATTGTAAGTTGTTGTGATTGTGTTAAATTTGGTGCCATAAAATTTAAAAAGATGAAAAGATACCTGCTTTTGCTTTTTGCTATTTCCTGTTTTCTTGGGGCATTTTCACAGGATTTCTTTAATACCGGCGTTAATAAAAAGAAACATTACATTATTCTCACCAACCCTACGGTTGGGAACCTGAAAACCATTCAGTTTCTTTTAAACGCCCGGTTGCTCGACTTCAATACAAAAAAAACAAAGTTTGTTGGTGTATATTACAACAAACAGGATTACGATTTTAATGAAACGAAACTATACATTGAGAATAACAACATCGAAAATTTTTTTTTGCAGGAAATTAAAGGCGATTTGAACGAAACCAACCTGTTTCAGCAAAACGACTGCAGCGCGATGCTCAGAAAGGTTTTCGACAATTCCATAGGGGTTTTCTTTTTTGGCGGCCCCGATATTCCCCCGGGAGTATATGGCGAAGAAAACACGCTTTCGGTTGTAACCGACCCGGAGCGGCATTATTTCGAAACTACTTTTCTGTTTCATCTTTTAGGCGGATATTGGAACGAAGAATTTGAACCTTTTTTAAAGGAAAAACCAAAATACCTGGTTACGGGTTTTTGCCTGGGTATGCAAACCATGAATGTGGCAACCGGCGGCACTTTAATCCAGGATATTCCGGCCGAAATTTACGGCAAAACAACACCCGAAACCACGCTTGAAATTGGCCGGGCAAACCTGCACCGCAACTACTGGCAGGAGATCGTGGAGGACACTTTGCTGATGGGAATTAATCTGCACACCATTCAGTTTACCAGGCACCCGTTTTTTGGCGTTGCTGTCGAAACATCGAAAAGTTTCACACCCCGGATTTTAAGCAGTCATCACCAGGCTGTTGAAAAAATCGGAAAAGGATTGGAAGTTACAGCACTCTCGCCCGATGGTAAAATTGTGGAAGGACTGGCGCACAAAAAATATCCAAATGTTTTTGCCGTTCAATTTCACCCTGAAGTACCGGCCTTGTATGAAGATTTGTATGTCAGGAAGTTTAATCCCGATGATAAACCTATGAGTTACAATGACATTATTGGGAAGAAAAGTGTGAAATTCCATGAAAAATACTGGGAAAATATTTCGGAGATTTTGAGGAAAGCAAAGAACTGAAAATTGAGATTGGTGAAGATGGGTGGTGATTGATGGAGATTTGTTGTGATTTATACAATAATATCCATAATTCCCTATTAATCTCTTAGTTTCCTTCTGTTTTTAACTTTAAACCCAAAACGCTGAACTTTTCCGACTTCTTTACCTATTTTTGCGCCCGCAAAAAACAAGTTTGAAAAATGACATTTCTGGAAGAGATACAACGCAGACGGACATTTGGTATTGTAAGTCACCCTGATGCCGGGAAAACCACACTCACCGAAAAACTGCTGCTTTTTGGTGGTGCAATTCGTGTGGCAGGCGCTGTAAAAAGCAATAAAATCAGAAAAGGCGCTACCTCCGACTTTATGGAAATCGAGCGCCAGCGAGGTATTTCGGTAGCCACTTCGGTAATGGGTTTCGAGTATAACGGTTACAAGGTGAACATTCTCGACACGCCCGGCCACCAGGATTTTCAGGAAGATACTTTCAGAACATTAACTGCAGTTGACAGCGTAATAATTGTAATAGACGCCGCTAAAGGTGTTGAACCACAAACTGAAAAACTGATGAATGTTTGCCGGATGCGCAAAACTCCGGTGATTGTATTTGTAAACAAAATGGACCGCCCCGCCGGCGACCCGTTTTCGCTTATGGATGAAATTGAAAAGCAGCTTAAAATAAAAGTGCGCCCGCTGAGCTGGCCCATCAACAACGGCCCCGATTTTAAAGGGGTTTACAATATTTACAATAAAAGTCTGAAACTGTTCAAACCCGATATTCAAACCATTGAAGAGCGCATTAAATTTGAAGATATCAACAATCCATTACTTGAAAATTACATTGGCAGCGATGCACAGGTTTTGCGTGAGGAGCTTGATTTGGTTGAGGGTGTTTACCCCGAATTCGACACCGCACCTTACCTTGCCGGCGATCTTGCCCCCGTGTTTTTTGGCAGTGCTTTGTATAATTTTGGTGTGCAGGAACTGCTTGATGCATTCCTTGAAATTGCACCGCCACCAAAACCCTGTTTTGCCGAGGAACGCGAAGTAAAACCAAACGAAAACCGTTTTTCGGGGTTTATTTTTAAAATACATGCGAACATCGATCCCAACCACCGCAGCAGGATTG
>JBBIVS010000078.1:0-9634 GCA_037439605.1 Draconibacterium sp.
ACAGGCAGGGAAACGTTCAGTTTTTATGCATTGGTAAACAGGGGATGAGGCAAATGAAATACCATGGGATGAAAGTTGCCGACCAAAAACATGATATTTTTAATGATCTTTCATTCGAAAACATTTCAAATATTGCTCTGGGATTAATGACAGCTTTTGAAGATGGTTTGTACGACCGTATTGAAATTGTTTACAACCAGTTTAAAAATGCCGCGGTACAAATTCAAACTGCCGAGCAGTTCCTTCCGGTTAAAATTGAAAAAAACGAGTTCAAAAATGTAAATACAAATTTCATTTACGAACCTTCAAAAGAACATATCATTCAGGAAATGATTCCCAGAATCCTGAAAATTCAGTTTTACAAAGCATTGCTCGATTCTCATGCAGCTGAACATGGAGCTCGTTTAACAGCTATGCACAATGCCACCGACAATGCTACAGAACTGCTCAGTTATCTTACACTGCAGTACAACAAGGCACGTCAGGCGGATATTACCGGCGAAATACTGGAAATTGTAAGTGGGGCGGAAGCGTTAAAAGGATAATATTATTTTTCCTGACCAACCACTACAATTCGTGTTGCGGGCTGAAATCCGAACAGAAGTGCGCGTTGGCGAAACTCTTCAATCCGGGGTTTAAAAATTTCATATTCAGGAAGACCTTTTATTTTTTCGAGATGTTGTTTCATTTTTTCTATCCTCACATCCAATTCGCCGGGCAAATCAATTAAATTTATTTCTTCCCTGTTTTCAAAATGTAACAGAACTTTGATCCCCGATTTTTTTATCATGTGCAGAATTTGTTCCTTTTCAAAGGTTTCGTTGTGAGAAATTCCGGTTAAACGGTCGATACTGCTTCGGAAATGATGAAAAGTTTTGTGAACTTCCTGTGCTTGATTTAAATTATTGCTGAAAAGTTCGTTCACAATAATCCATCCTTCAGGTTTTACCACGCGCTGCATCTCCTTCAGTGCCGCCGGAATATCGGGCAAGTGGTGCAAAGCCATTGAAATAGATGCCAAATCGAATGTATTATCAGGAAAATCAAGTTTTTCTGCACTCATTTCAATAAATGAAACATCGGGGTATTTTTGAATTGCTTCATTCAGCGAACCCAAATCCGGGTCAATCCCTGTAATCGGAATGTATGGAAACATCTCCTTTAAAACGGCAATAAAATCTCCGGTTCCAGTTCCTGCATCGAGAATTGAGTTTACTTTTTTATCCTGAAAAAAATCTTTTAACTGTTTCATATTCTTTTTTCAAATTAACAATAAAAACGCCGACAATACGGTGATTACAATTACAAAAGTGCGGTACGTTTTATCCGGTATTTTTCTCACTATCCAAATTCCCAGAAATGCACCCAACGCTATGGCAGGCAACATGATTAAATCTGTAATAATGGTTTTCCAGCCGATATTGTTCCAAACCCACACCTGAAGCGGGAATTTAAAAAAGTTAACAATCAAAAAAAACCAGGCTCCGGTACCGATAAATGCATTTTTGGGAAGGTTCATTGCAAGCATGTAAATGGCAAAAATTGGCCCGGCCACATTCCCTATCATCGTGGCAAAACCACCCAAAACGCCCATAATTGCGGCAAACCACCAGGCGTGAGGAAAAATGTCGGTTCGTTTTTGTTTTTCGCGCCAAAGCATGATTCCCACACCGGCAAAAACCAAAAAGGCGATGATGTTTTTAAACCACTCATCATTGATAATTTTTCCCACCCAAAGACCGATACCAATCCCAACAAATGCCCAGGGCAGCAACTTTGCCAGGTATTTCCATTCAGCGTGCCGGTGATAATAGGCAACTCCAAAAATATCAGCCATCATCAGCATTGGCAACAGAATTCCGGTTGATGGTTTTCCACCGAAAATCAATGCAAGTACTGGTATGTAAAACATTGATATTCCTGCTATTCCAACCTTCGACATACCTACAAAAATGGCACACAAAGCAAGTAAAAGCCATTCTGTTAAAGTAAAATCGAATTCAAACATGGTGCTTAAAATAAATGATTAAAAAATTTTATCTTCCAGTTCTTTTAATTCTTTTTCCTCAACCAGTTCAAACCATTCTTTTATTTTGGCCCTTGCTTTTTGCTGCACTTCAGGTGTAATGCATGTTGCCAGTTGTTTTAATGCAAACAGCAAAACGCCCAAATCATCGGAGTAACCAATAATTGGGGTTAAATCGAATAAGGCGTCGGTAGGTAAAATAAAATAGCCCAATGCGGCGGAAATGTAAAGTTTTGATTTTACGCTTACATTCTTATCGCCCATCGCATAATACAAGAGCAGTACGGCATAAATTACCTTGGCGCCGGCATATTTCGCGAACTTTCTGATTTTTTCCCAAAGCGATACCTCGGAATAATATTTGGCGTATTCACTGTTCATCTTCATAGGCTTGCATTTGAATAATCGGGTTGAACCGTACCATAAACTTCAACAATGGTATTCAAAATTTCGTTTATTTCACCAGCGGTTTCAGCACGAAGTAATTTTATTTTCAGGTCCCGGAAATTGGGGAGCCCGGGAAAATATTTGGCAAAATGACGGCGCAGCATTAAAATACCGGTAAGTTCGTTTTCTTTCCATTCAAGGTTTAACCTGATTTGTTCCTTTAATATTTCAACAACTTCGGTAACATTTGGCTGAGGCAGCAGTTCTCCGGTTTCGAGGTAATGTTTTACCTCGCGGAATATCCACGGGCGACCAATTGCCCCGCGTCCGATCATTAATGCATCAACCCCGGTTTTTTCTAGAAAATATCGGGCCTTTTGTGCACTGTTGATATCGCCGTTTCCAATAATGGGAATCTGTATTTTTGGATTGTTTTTTACTTCACCAATTAATGTCCAGTCGGCTTTTCCTGTGTATAACTGGTCGCGGGTTCGGCCGTGGATGGCAAGCGCTGCAATTCCTGCATCCTGCAAACGTTCTGCAACTTCAACAATTGGCTTGTCAGATGCAGTCCAGCCTAACCGGGTTTTTGCCGTTACAGGAATGTTTACTGCTTTAACAATTTCGGCTGCCATTTGCTGCATTTTTGGTAAATCGAGCAACATGGCCGCACCTGCGCCGTGCCGGATGATTTTTTTCATGGGGCAGCCAAAATTAATATCAATAAAATCGGGATTAGCTTCTTCGGCAACTTGCGCGGCACGGACCATTGAATCGATACTGTGCCCGTATATCTGGATTGCAACCGGACGGTCGAAATCGAAAAGTACCATTTTTTCTTTGGTTTTTTTGACGTCGCGCACAAGCGCCTCTGATGAGATGAATTCGGTGTACATTACATCGGCGCCAAATTTTTTGCACATCCACCGGAACGACTTGTTAGTAACGTCTTCCATGGGCGCCAAAAAAAGCGGCATTCCCTTTAATTCAATGTTTCCGATTTTCATTTAAAATGATAAAGGTTTCAGAACCACAAATGTTCGGCAATAATTTTTATCCCCATTGCTGTTAAAATTATGCCGCCAATAACAATTGAGCGATGACTTTTTTTTGCAGGAATATTCTTACCAAACAACATTCCGAGCATGGAAGCAATAAAAGTTACACCACCAATTACAGTTACAGGGTAAATTATTTTCAAATCGAGAAAGCCAAAACTTAACCCAACCACCAGTGCATCGATGCTTGTGGCAACCGACAAACTAATTAATACTTTTACATCAAACGGATTGAACTTTTTGAGTATTCCTTCTGGTTTTAATCCTTCAATTATCATTTTTATTCCAATCGAAGCCAATAATCCAAAAGCAATCCAATGATCGACCGATGCAATTAAATGACTGATTTTTGTGCCCATAAACCATCCAATAACCGGGAAAACCGCCTGAAACAGAGCAAGTGAGCCCGCAACAAAAATGGCTTGTTTAAACCTGATTTCCTGCTTCATCAAGCCGCACGAAACTGAAACGGCAAATGAATCGAAGCTTAATCCGATGCCAATCAGAAGGAAAGTAATGAATTGCGTAAATGTCATTATCGATACAAAGAAGCGTTAGTTTCGTCGAAAAATGACGGCATGGCTTTACCAATTATTCTGTATATATCGAATAGGTAATTATTAATTTAATGCCTGTCTTGCTTTTACTACCCTTTAAAATTACACGGTTTGCTTCATTGTTTTTTTGCGCAGGGGTAAGAAAAAAACCGTAATTACCGGTTTTCCCGTCAATAATTTCCTGAAGATGCTGGGTCATATTAAAGTGGTAAGTATAATCTTTTTTCAAAACACCGCCGTAAAACGACGGACTGAAAACATAATCTTTAGGCAGGAATTCCTTTCCATTCTCGTCAACCACGGTTAACAACATTTGTTTTGGCGGAGGATATTTATGAATTTGTGAGGCAACAGTATCAATCTGAAAAATCAGCTCGGCCTTGTTGATTGCTATGTTTACAGAGTCCTTCCATGATGAAAGTTCATTAATGAGAATCCTGGACTTTAATCCGCCGGTTGCCTGAACATAAATCAGCGAATCTTCAACAGCTTCCGAATTCAGGTTTCGATAAAAAGGTGTTTTAAGGTAATCGTGCGTAATATTATTCACCCTCGCACTGAATGAGGAAATGATGTATGGCATTAATAACACCGAATCTTTATTTACATTAAGTTTTGATTTTAACGAATCATTGTGGTAAGAAAGGACCACTGCTGAACCACGAAAACTACCTGATGCATTGGTTTCAAGCGATAAAATTGCACCTCCCCTGCCGTTTTGCTTTTCTGTTTCTATGTACAACCCCTTGAAATATTCCAGAAAAACGTCATTGTTTACCAGTTGAAGCGAATCTGCATAAAACAGTTTTTCGGCCAATGAAAAATCCAAAGGAATATTGATTAACTGATAAAAAGTATCTTTCGAAGTGGAATCGATTTTTATACGTGGCTTATATTCAATTTGGCCAAGAAGTTGATCAGATGCCAACGACTTTAGGTCAACATTTTGCCTGTATGATGCGTCAGGATCAATTGACGATTCAAGCTCGTAAACTTTAAAGCGTTGCTTTGTAATTGTATCGCCATATATGATTCGATAGTACAGGTACAGGTTGATAGAATCTGGTTTGGGATTGTTTCTGCCGAAATCAGGAAACCCAAATAACCTGAATTGTGCTGCAAAACCAATGGTAGTATTTCCGAAAATTGAATCGGTGAAGGTACCCAACAAACTCTTACTGGGTTCGTCGGTGCGAATTGAGTCTTCAGTAAATGTAAATGCCCTGATATTTCCCTGGATTTTATTTTTTGTCGTGATTAAATCTCCGGCAGGCAGAACTTCAACCCCTATGCTGGTTTGCTCCTCACAACTGGTTAATGCAGTTATAATCACAATAAATGCCGCAAGAAACTGATTTTTATAATTGCTTTTCACTAATTTTCTGGATATTTATTTTACAATGTTTAATCTGTTATTCTGAAAAAAATTACACAAACGTATTAAAATTACATTGATTACCCGTTTGTAAGAATTTGATTTTTTGATATTTTTAAGTATAATTTGATTTTTTAACAAATACAATTCAAATTACCTTGTCGTAAAACTGATTGTATGCGTCAATATAAGTTTCTTTAGGCTGAAAGTCGAGATAGAGTTTATCTTTGGATTGAATATATTTTTCGACTTCAATATTTATTTTCCTGGCACCTTTAATAATCCCGTCAGAAAAATTGATGCCAAGTTTACTGACATTAACAAAAGTAGGATCGTTAATAATGCTGACATCTTCTTTTTTTATTCCTTCGAGCAAAAGTTTTTCGCTGAATTTGGGGTTTAAAGTATTTTTGAAATCATCGTTATAAACTGAATAAACTACTTTCGAATTTCTAAAGAGCGGGTTATTGTAATAGTATTTTTTAATGTAAAGCGGGATAAGCGAAGTTAGCCACCCGTGACAGTGTATAATATCGGGCGCCCAGCGCAATTTAATTACTGTTTCAAGAACTCCCCGTGCAAAAAATACAGCTCTTTCATCATTGTCGGTAAATTCATTTCCGTGCTCATCAGTTAAAATACACTTGCGATGGAAATAATCTTCGTTATCGATAAAATAAACCTGCATCCGAGCAGCCTGTATTGAAGCAACTTTAATAATTAAAGGGTGGTCGGTGTCGTTAATAACAAGGTTCATCCCCGAAAGGCGGATTACTTCGTGCAGTTGATTACGTCTTTCATTTACACATCCGTAGCGGGGCATAAATGTTCTTATTTCTCTTCCCCTTTCCTGGATACCCTGGGGTAAATACCTCGATATCTCAGACATATCATTTTCAGGCAAATAAGGAGTAATCTCTTGTGAAATATAAAGGATCTTTTTCTTTTCCATTCTCCGGTTGAACGCAGTTTTTATAACAAGGATGCAAAGTTAATAAAAATATCCTGAATATTCAATTTAAGGAAGTTATGTCAAATTAAATCATATATTTTGCAGTCTCTATTGCGAATGTTTTGCGAATTAATTTTATTTACTTTGCACCGCAAATTTTGAAAGATATGTTTCTGTTTGAAACTATTAAAGATTTAAAAAATAAGCTGAACGAACTGAGGAAAAACGGAACTGTAGGATTTGTTCCAACCATGGGCGCTTTGCACGAGGGCCATATTTCGCTGGTTCGTCAGGCAGTTGCCGCAAACAAAACAGTTGTTGTAAGAATTTGTGTAAACCCAACCCAGTGTAACGATGCGAAAGATTTGGAACGTTATCCAAGAAACTTAAATGCCGATTTGGAATTGCTCGAAAAAACAGGCTGTCAGATTGTTTTTGCCCCAACCGTCCTGGAAATATATCCTGAACCGGATAACCGCAAATTTGATTTTGGTGCATTGGAAACAGTAATGGAAGGCAAGCACCGCCCAGGCCATTTTAACGGAGTGGCTCAGGTAGTGAGCAAACTTTTCGATATTGTTCAGCCGGGTAAAGCCTATTTTGGTTTGAAGGATTTCCAGCAACTGGCAATTATAAGAAAGATGGTTTTTCAATTAAAAATGCCTGTGGAAATTGTCGCCTGCCCGATTGTTCGCGAGGAAAGCGGGTTGGCAATGAGTTCGCGCAATGAATTACTGACCACTGAAGAACGAAAAAACGCCGCAATAATTTCGAAAACATTATTCGAAGCAAAAAAACTATCGGAACAAAAATCCGTAAGAGAACTTGTTCAATGGATAACGGAAACTATCAACAAAAACCCGTTCTTAACTGTTGAATATATTGAAATTGTTGATGAAACGCATCTTCAACCAGTAAAAAACGAGGATAAAAACTGTAAAAAAGTTTGTTGTGTTGCGGTTTTCTGCGGAAAAGTAAGATTAATTGACAATATTGTTTTTAACTGATTAATACAAAATCATGCAAATCGAAGTTTGTAAATCGAAAATACATAAGGTAACCGTTACCGAAGCCAACCTGCAGTATGTAGGCAGCATAACCATTGATGAGGATTTGATGGATGCTGCCAATCTGATTGAAAATGAAAAAGTACAGGTGGTAAATATCAACAACGGCGAGCGCCTTGAAACATACGTAATTAAAGGTGAACGCGGTTCAGGAACCATTTGTTTAAACGGTCCCGCAGCGCGTAAAGTAGCAGTAGGCGACGCGGTTATAATAATTTCGTATGCACTGATGGATTTTGAAGAAGCAAAAACTTTTAAACCCTGGCTTGTTTTTCCGGATGCTGAAACAAATTCAATTGTTTAAATTCAATTCGTAAATCCCCTTCAAATCCTTTTCAAACAAAGTGTAAGGGTCGTTGTAAAATTCCATGAAGTTAGGAACGCTCACCTGGCCCGGAAACGGTGCGTAATAATGTGTTGGGCTGTGGGTATCGTTTCGCCAGACCAAAACATAGCAAAGCTGCATGTTGTCTTTTTTCATTACTTTCAAAAGTATTTCGGTCCACCAGGTGGTGTCGGGAATTGATTCGAGCCCGGTTTCGGTAAAGGCAGCCAGTTTGCCTTTTTTGATGGCATAATCCGAAACGATTTTCAGTTTTTTCGAGGCCACTTCTGGTGCAAAACGGTCGCGGCCCATGTCGCCGTAATTGTCCATGCCAACCATATCAACCCATTCATCGCCGGGATAGCGTTCCAGAAATTGTTCTTCTGAATTGAATTTATTATCGGGCGAAAAAGCGTACAGAAAATTATGAACTTCAAGGCTATCGCGCAAATACGAAACAGTAAACCGCCAAAGTGTAACAAACTCATCTTTGGTGCAATGTGGAGCGCCCCACCAAAACCAGCCGCCGTCGAATTCGTGGTAAGGACGGAAAATCAGCGGGACAAGCACTCTGTTATTCCCTTTCAGGCTTTTTGCCCACTCGCCGATTTCGCGTAAAATGGTTTTATATTTTTCATGTGCCTCGCCACCCGGAATGATATATTTTACGGCAGGCAGCGAAACACTGTCTTTCCAGTAAAATCCGCCACCCGAAACCGGATTCGAAAAGTGCCAGGCAACGGTTGTAACCCCGCCCCGGTTGTAAGTATCAACCACACTTTTACGAAGCGATTCCTTAAATTTTTCACGGGCTTCGGCTGATGGAATTGAAAACCCTCCAAAATCAACCCCAATCATCGCAGGGTGCGAGCCGCAAACCGACTTTACGTCCGACCGGTCTTCGTCGCCATACCAGCCATGACCGTATTCAGTTGCATGCTGATGTGCAAAAAGCGTATGGTTTTTCGAAAGCTCCTTCAGGTTTTTAAAAAGAGCTACTGTTTCCTTTGTTGCATTTTTATCGATGGGTTGCGACCAGACAAATACAGAAAAAAGACAAGAGACTAAGGTTAAAAAGATAAATTTCATCATTTGTATGATTTTTAATTTTTGTTTTTAAGTTGTTTATTTTCATGGTTTTCGGGTGAAAATCTCTTCATGCACCACATTCCCATCCACATCGAAATGCTGAAAAATTAAGGTTGGATTCCCATTTTTGCGTAAAACTTCACCGCGAAGAAAACCTCCCTTTACGCGCAGAAAACGGTGTTCAGGATTTACATCATCAGGTGGCCAACCCTCGGCATGTTTGTCGGAACCTGCCCCTGTACTGAATTCAAAGAGATTAGTCCCTTCGAGATGGGTTACATACTGCCAGTGGCGGTCGCCATTTACCAGGTAAACATTGTTGAATTTATTCAGAAATTCGCGGATTTCATCGCCTTCAAATTTAAAATTGGAGTTGGCGTAATTGTCACTTTTATTCTTCCGGTCGGGGCCGAGAATTGGATTTGCATTGATAACTACTTTAAACGTCGCATCCGATTCCTGTAAAGTCCGGTAAAGCCACTCTTTTTGTTCTTTTCCGAAGATGGTTTTCCTGGATCCGTCGTGGTCGCTGTTTTTGCTTCGAAACCTCCGTCCTTCGGTCAGCCAAATCTGCAAATCCTTTCCCCAGCGAATGGTTTTGTACGTGGTATCGGCAGTTGGCAACTGTTCCTTGTCAAAGATTTCCAGCCCGCGTTTCCACGAAATTGTTCCGTAAGTCATCCCGGGATAAGCAGCGTTGGTTAGTACATCTTGGTCGTCTTTCAACGCATAATACCGGTCGAACCCCCGGGAAACCGGTTTTTCAAAACCATGATGTTTCCCCGACCAAAGTGTGCG
>JBBIVS010000078.1:9646-10486 GCA_037439605.1 Draconibacterium sp.
AGCAGAACTTCGCCTAAAGTAACCGCATTTTTAAGCGGTGAATTAAAATTTTTTGCATACCCGTTTTGCTGTGCGCAAACACGAGTGAGCAAACATGCGTGCGACGGAAAATATTTGGAAGTGTTGTGAAAATTGGTAAACCGCATTCCACTTTCGCCCAGTTTGTCGAGGATGGGCGTTTGCACACCGCTGCCAAAACAGCCAATATGGCTCCATCCCAAATCGTCGGCACAAATCAGGATGATATTCGGTTTTGAAACCGGTTTTTCGATACGATTTGTTTTGCAACCTTTTGAAAACATCAATAAAAAAGGGATAACCAGGACTGATGTAAACTTCATTTTCAGGTTTGATTTAACTTCTTCAAAATTAGCAAACCGTTTTATTTTCGGATACCATTTGTAAAACAAATCCGTTTAAATGTTTTTAACTTATTTTGGAAGTTTTTTTGCAGGTGTTACAACCATAATCCTATTTTTGCATTCTTCTTAAAAAATACAGGACGATGACGATTTTAATACAGATAGCTTTGAAAATTTTAAGTTTAACAGGATTAATATTAATTCTCGGTTCATGTCATCTGTTTCAAAAAAAGGAAGTTGAAAAGCCGGTTGAAGTTTTGACCGAGCAGGTTTATAAATACGAATTGCCAGTTGATTCATTTTACCTTGAGGAAAGCGTTGTTGGCGCAGGACAGCATTTGAGCAGCATCCTAAGCCGTTATGGTGTAAACCTGGGTACAATTGATACCATTGCAAAAAAAGCTAAACCTGTTTTCGATGTCCGGAAAATAAGGCAGGGCAACTATTATACGGTTTTTCAGTCCCGCGATTCAACCCG
>JBBIVS010000079.1:0-10473 GCA_037439605.1 Draconibacterium sp.
CTGACTGCCGCCAATTACAACCGTTACAATTTTTAGTTCGTTAAAATAATCAACTATATCGCGTAAAGCCTTATAATTACCTTTTACACTGATTGCAGGTTTTAAATTACCAAAGTCGGCAATATTTATTTTACTTTTGTAACCTGACAACTGGTAAAGTTGAGCGCGGATTTTATCGGCAGCCCCGGGTGAATAGGTATTTTCTTTGCGGCTGTCAAACGGGACACCAATAATTGCTATGTTTAATTTATGAATGTTTTCTTTTTTCAGCGCCCGTGAATTTTTTTCAATAACAGCGCCCAATGAATATTTCCAGTTAATATGACCTGTATTACGGTATGCTGAAAAATTAACTTCATCAAAATAATAGCGAACATCCATTGTGATTGATTTTCGGTAAAAATAAAGGCAAATGTTGATTCATTTGCCTTTTCCTTTATTTTTTTCTTGTTCTTTTAGATTTTGGTTCCGGCGATTCGGAAACAATTTTCATGCACTCTTCAAATGTAAGTTTTTGGGCGTCCACTTTTTTGGGAATTTTAAAATTTCCTTTTTTATAAGAAATATATGCGCCCCATCGGCCATTTAATATTTTCAGGTCTGGATTTTCATCAAAAACCCTGATAACTGCTTTGTCGTCCTTATCTCGTTTTGCCTCAATTAATTCAATGGCTCTTGCGAGGCTTACATCATACGGATCGTCATGTTTCCCGAGTGACACAAATTTGTTATCATGCCTGACATAAGGGCCAAACCGGCCGATTGAAACCACCACTTTTTTGTTTTCATACTCGCCCAGTTCACGCGGAAGTTTAAATAGTTCGAGGGCTTCATCGAGAGTTATATTTTCGATATGCTGACCTGCTCGTAAACTCGAAAACTGTGGTTTTTCGCCATCTCCATCTGTTGTACCCTCGCCCAACTGTGCTATTGGGCCAAACCTTCCGATTTTGACTGTTACCTGTTTCCCCGTTTTTGGGTCGATTCCCAGAATACGTTCACCCTTTGAGCGCTCCGAGTTTTGCAAAGCGTTTTCAACCCTGAGGTGGAAAGGCTGATAAAACTTATCGAGCATTTCATTCCAAACCTTTTTCCCCTCGGCAATATCATCAAATTCAGCTTCAACACTTGCTGTAAAATTGTAGTCCATAATCTCATCGAAATTATCGACCAGATAATCGGTTACAACCATTCCGATATCTGTTGGGAAAAGTTTTGATTTTTCCACTCCCGTTATTTCTGAATTGATTTTTTCGGTAATCTTTCCGTTTTTCAGGGTTACCAGATCAAAATTGCGTTCCACACCGGCCCGATCCTCTTTTACCACATAATTCCGGTTTTGAATTGTGGTGATGGTAGGCGCATAGGTGGAAGGTCTTCCAATGCCAAGTTCTTCGAGCCGTTTTACAAGCGATGCTTCGGTGTATCGCGGAGGACGCTGAGTAAACCGCTGAGTGGCAACAATCGACGACATTTGCAGTTTGTCATTAGCTTTTAATGGCGGAATAATTACATCGCTGCTGCCATTTCCATTATTGTCGTCATCGGTCGATTCCATGTAAACTTTAAGGAACCCGTCGAAAATTAAAACTTCACCGTTTGCAATAAACTTTTCCTTGTCATTTGAAACAGCAATCGAAACAATTGTTTTTTCAAGAATAGCATCGGCCATTTGCGAGGCGATAGTGCGTTTCCAGATTAATTCGTACAACCGTTGTTCCTGGCTGCTGCCTTCAATGGTTTCGTTTACCAAGTAAGTGGGGCGGATCGCCTCGTGCGCTTCCTGTGCACCTTTTGTATTTGTTTTGTAGTTTCTGATTTTCACATAATCTTCTCCGTGCAACTCTTCAATTTTCTGCTTTGCAGTATTAATGGCCAATCCCGACAGGTTTACCGAGTCGGTACGCATGTAGGTAATTTTACCATTTTCGTAAAGGCGTTGCGCAATACTCATGGTTTGCGACACTGAATATCCAAGTTTCCGGCTGGCTTCCTGCTGAAGTGTGGATGTGGTAAACGGTTTGGCAGGTGTTCTTTTTGCCGGTTTTTTCGACACATCTTCAATTATGAATTCAGCAGTTTTGCATTTTTCAAGAAATGTCAGGGCTTCTTCTTTTTTACTGTACCTTTTTGAAAGTTCAGCCTTAAGTTCAGTGATATTGCCATCTTTATCGGGTACCTGAAAATAGCCCATTACCCGGTAATAGGCCTCACTGGCAAAACCAATAATTTCGCGTTCGCGTTCTACAATAAGGCGCACTGCCACCGACTGCACCCGGCCTGCCGAAAGTGATGGTTTTACTTTTTTCCAAAGCACAGGAGATATTTCAAACCCAACGATACGATCGAGCACACGTCGCGCCTGTTGGGCATTAACAAGGTTTTCATCAATATCGCGGGGGTTTTCAACGGCGTTCAATATGGCGTCTTTGGTTATTTCATGAAAAACAATCCGTTTTGTTTTTAACGGTTTCAGGTTTAACACTTCTTTTAAATGCCATGCAATTGCTTCTCCTTCACGGTCCTCGTCTGAAGCAAGCCAAACCATTTTGGCGTCTTTGGCCAGTTTTTTCAGTTCGGTAACAATTTTCTTTTTATCAGGAGTTACAATGTACTTGGGTTTAAAATTATTTTCAATGTCAATTCCAAAATCTTTTTTCTCCAAATCTCTGATATGTCCCATACTCGAGGTAACCACGAATCCTTTCCCCAGAAATTTTTCAATGGTTTTTGCCTTGGCAGGCGACTCAACTATTACAAGGTTTTCTAACATAAAATTTTAAAAATTTTTGCAAATTAAAGCAATTCAATTGCTAAGTTCAAAATAATACGGTTATTTTTTTTATTTCTATTTAATTGATAATGATGATTTTATTTTTTCAATCTAAAAATAATAATGTTACCGCTGCCGTTAAATGAGTTGTTGCGATAAGAGATTCGTATATCTTTGCCGAAGTATTTAAATACAAAAATTCATGTCCGTCAAAGAAGTTAGTTTAAAAAAATACATCATTTGGTTTTGGGCAATTGTGCTGGCATCATTGCTTGCAGCATTCCTTTTTTTCTATCTGTTATCGAATGGAATTCTTGGTTTTATGCCTAGTTTCGAAGAGCTTGAGAACCCCAGGAGTGTGCTTGCTTCTGAAATGATATCGGACGATGATAAAATCCTTGACAAATATTTTATTCGCGAAAACCGTTCATATGTTGATTATAAAGATCTTCCACCACACTTAATCGAAGCATTAATCTCTGCCGAAGACATCAGGTTTTACCGGCACTCGGGAATCGATTTACGCGGGTTACTGCGGGTTATAAAAGGAATAGTTACCTTTGATTCAAGTTCAGGTGGAGGAAGCACAATCAGCCAGCAACTGGCAAAAATGCTTTTCCCCCGCGATGAAAGGTTAAACAAACTCCAACTGGTACTTCGTAAATTTAAAGAATGGATTATCGCTGTTAAACTTGAGAGAAGCTACACAAAAGATGAAATTCTATTGATGTACCTTAATAAATATGATTATCTGAATAACGCGGTAGGTATAAAATCGGCAGCGCAGGTTTATTTCAGCATCCCGACCGATTCGCTACAGTTGCATCATTCGGCAATGCTGGTTGGTATGGCAAAAAACTCGTCGTTGTACAACCCGGTCAGGCGTCCCGAATTGGTTCTTGAACGCCGCAATGTTGTGCTAAACCAAATGGAAAAATATGGTTTTATCGACAAGGCAACCCGCGATTCGGTAAAACGGCTGCCGCTTGATTTGCATTACTCCAAAGTTGATTACAAAATCGGCCCTGCCCCATATTTGCGCGAATACCTGAGGCTGGCGCTCACAGCCCAAAAACCTGATCCTAAAAATTATGCTTCGTGGCAAAAACAAAATTATATTGAAGATTTAAATGAATGGGAAACCAATCCGTTGTATGGCTGGTGCAATAAAAATGTAAAACCAAATGGAGAAAACTACGACCTTTATACAGATGGTTTAAAAATATATACAACCATCGATTCGAGAATGCAAAAATATGCGGTTGAGGCGGTTGAACAACATTTGCGTTATGAACTTCAGCCTGTCTTCGATGGCAGTATGAAGGATTTACGGAATCCTCCATTTTCAAATAATATGACATCGCAGGAAGTTGAAGATTTGCTCAACATCTCCATCAGGCAAAGCGAAAGGTACCGGGTACTGCATCAAAGAGGATTAAATTTTGAAGAAATAAAGGAAAATTTCAATCAGCCGGTTGAAATGACCGTATTTTCGTGGAGGGGTGAAATAGACACAACCATGTCGCCTTTGGATTCAATAAAATGGTACAAGCGTTTTTTCCGTTCATCGTTTATGGCCATGGAGCCCGAAAGTGGTAAGGTGAAAGCTTATGTTGGCGGCCCAAATTATACCTATTTTATGTACGACATGGTGAAAACCGGAAAACGCCAGGTAGGATCTACGATTAAACCATTTTTATACACGCTGGCCATGCAAAATGGTTATACACCGTGTACCAAAGTTCCTTATGTGAGCCAGCAATTCCAGCAGCCCGACGGATCAATTTACGAACCACGCGATGCTGAAGTTGATGAAGAACTCGACGGGCAAATGGTTACTTTGAAATGGGGACTGGCCAACTCCAAGAACCGCATTTCGGCTTGGGTATTAAAACAATTCAGTCCCGAAGCAGTGGTGGAAATGATGAAACGGTTGGGAGTTTACAGTCCCATCGATCCGGTTAATTCCATGTTTTTGGGTACTTCGGATGTCACGCTTTACGAAATGGTTGGCGCATTTAACGCTTATGCAAATTTAGGTGTATATGTAAAACCCTATTTTGTTACCCGGATTGAAGACCGGTATGGAAATGTATTGGCTTCATTTTTACCCGAACGGCACGAGGCCATTGACGAGCAAACTGCCTATCTGATGTTGAACCTTTTGCAAGCCGTGATTGATGAAGGAACCGGAAGAAGACTTCGCGGGCCTCGTGTATATGCTCAGTTTAAAATGCCCATTGCCGGCAAAACCGGTACAACCCAAAATCATTCCGACGGTTGGTTTATCGGAGTAACTCCCGCTCTTTCTGCAGGAGTTTGGACCGGTGCAGACTTAAGAAGTATCCATTTCCGAACCATTTCATCAGGGCAGGGCGCAAATATGGCTTTACCTATTTGGGGGTATTTTTTCAGGAAGGTTTTGGCAGACCCGACCCTTGGAATTACAGAAGATATGTCGTTTAAGCAACCACTTTATTTCAACATCGATTTAAATTGCGATGACACTGTAAACGGTAAAAATCAAAAAGAAACCGACGAATTCTTTTAAAACCGGTTTATCCCGATTTTTTCAAACTGAAGTTCTTCAAAAGCCCTTGCTTTTGCGGGTTTTGCCGGATAACCGACCGAAACTGCACAAAGCACTTTGAAATGTGTTGGAATACCCAGTAAATCCTGAATATATTTTTCAGAAGTCACTGTTTCGGAATACATCCGGTAATGAACATGAATCCAGCAACTGCCTAACCCCAGTGAATGGGCGGTTAGCTGAAGTATAATTGCAGCGATTGAACAGTCTTCAACCCAGGCATCGTTTACAGTTTCATCAGCACAAAAAACCACGGCAAGCGGCGCTGTTTCAAGTGGTCCGGCTCCGCTTGGTTTGGACAATTTCAGTTTTTCAATGATTTCCAGGTCGTCAACAAAAATAAATTTCCACGGGTTGATTCCTTTTGACGATGGCGAACGCAAAACCGCTTCTTTCAGTATATCCAGTTTTTCTGGTTCAACTGGCTGATTGGAGTATTTGCGGATGCTGCGGCGGGTGCGTAATAGTTGTATCATTTATTTTTATATTTATTTCAAAACTGGCGCTAAGTTTAAATGAATTTTCATACTTTCAAAATATAATTTAAACCAGATTGTTATGAATGCCAAAAACCTGATTTTACCAATGTTTGCCTTGCTGATGATTTCGTGCGGCAGTAACTATTATTCTATTGAAGATTTCGCGAAAGTTGCAAAAACCGATGCACACTACCACATTTATTCCGCGCAAAATAATTCGATGGAACAGGCGCTGAAAGATAATTTCAGTTTACTGTCCATCAATACTTTTTCGGAAGAATGTGAGCGGGTGACAGATGTTCAGAAGCAATCGGCAGAATTGCTGAAAAATTATCCGGATGATTTTGCATACACTGCAACCTTTTGCCTCGATGGCTGGGACGATTCAACATGGGTTGAAAGTACAATCGCCTGGCTTGACAAATGCATTGCCGAAGGAGCCATTGCCGTGAAAGTGTGGAAAAACATCGGGATGGAATTTCGTGACAAAGACAGTGTTTTGATTATGATTGACGACCCGAAATTTGATCCCATCTTCAAACACCTCGCCGAAAAAAGGATTCCGCTGGTGGGCCATTTGGGCGAACCAAAAAACTGCTGGTTGCCACTTGATGAAATGACTACAAAGAATGACAGTAATTATTTTGCCAACAACCCGCAATATCACATGTATTTACATCCTGAATTTCCTTCGTATGAAGAACAAATGGCAGCCCGCGACCGGATGCTCGACAAAAATCCCGGCCTTGTTTTTATTGGTTGTCATTTGGCAAGTTTGGAATGGAGCGTTGATGAACTGGCAAAATGGCTCGATAAATACCCAAATGCAGCGGTTGACATGGCTGCACGAATGGGCCAACTGTTTTATCAAACCCGGGATAACCGCGAAAAAGTGCGCGATTTCTTTATCAAATACCAGGATCGGCTTTTATACGGAACAGATATTATCGACCACGGACAGGAAAAAGAACCCTTTCAGAAACGGATGCACGAAACCTGGTTAAAAGACTGGGAATACCTCGTAACCGACAACACGATGACGAGCAGTTTGATAGATGGCGAATTCAAAGGTTTGAAATTGCCAAAGGAAGTTGTGGATAAAGTTTATAAGTTGAATGCTGAAAAATGGTATTGAAAAGCTTTTTAATTCAACCCGCTTCTCTCCAGCAATGCGTCAACCGTTGGTTCCTGACCGCGGAAACGTTTGTATAAAACCATCGGGTGTTCGGTGCCGCCCTTTTCAAGTATGTTTTCGCGGAACGATTGGGCTACCTCTGTATTAAACAATCCCTTCTCTTTAAAAACACTGAATGCATCGGCATCCAAAACTTCGGCCCATTTATAGCTGTAATAGCCGGCTGCGTAACCACCTGCAAACAGGTGACTAAACTGCGTGCTCATGCAAACTTTGTCAATAACAGGGAAAATCCGGGTTTTTGCCCAGGCATTTTCCTCAAATTCTTTTACATTTCCGTCGAATGGATTTTCCCGGGTGTGCCATGCCATGTCGAGATAACCAAAACTTAACTGGCGGATTGACAAATAGCCGGCAAGATAATTCTGGGCATCCACAATTTTCTGAACCAGTTCGGCAGGAATTTTTTCGCCGGTTTGGTAATGCGATGCAAACTGGTCGAGGAACTCTTTTTCAACCGCCCAGTTTTCCATTATTTGCGATGGAAGTTCAACAAAATCGCGATAAACGTTTGTCCCCGATAAACTTGCATACGTTGAATTGGCCAGCATTCCGTGCAACGCATGACCAAATTCGTGCATAAAAGTTTCTACTTCGTCGAATGTCAATAAAGCAGGTTTTGATTCGGTTGGACGGGTAAAATTCATAACAATGGTAACATGCGGACGCGAATCAACTCCGTTTTCTTTCCACTGGCCTTTAAAGTCGTTCATCCATGCGCCTCCCTGTTTCCCTGGGCGCGGGTGAAAATCGGTGTAAAGAACCGATAAAAATTTCCCGTCAGCATCGAAAACTTCGTATGGAACCACTTCTTCGTTGTACACCGGAATTTCATTATTTGGTTTGAAAGTAATTCCAAAAAGTTCGGTAGCCAGGCCAAAAACCCCATCAATTACTTTGTTTAACTCAAAATAGGGTTTCAGCATTTCATCGTTCAGATCGAACTTTTCAACTTTCAGTTTTTCAGTGTAATAGGTCCAGTCCCAGGGCATAATTTCGCCGGTAAACCCATTTCGCCGCGCGTAATCCTGCACTTCGGCTTTTTCCTGAGTTGCTTTGTTAAAAGAAGCTTCGTACAAATCGTCCAATAGTTTGTAAACGCCAGCCGGATTGGTTGCCATGCGGCGTTCCAAAGCATAAACTGCATAATTTGGATAACCCAGTAATTGAGCCATTTCAAGTCGCAGAGCAGCAATTCTTTTTACATTTTCCTGATTATCGAATTCGTTGCCTTTAAAGGATTTTGAATTGTATGCAAGATACATTTCCCTGCGGAGTTCGCGGTTATCGGCATATTTCATAAAAGGCAGGTAACTTGGCATATTCAGGTCGAAAATCCAGCCTTCCTTGTTTTCAGCTTGTGCTTTGGCTGCAGCGGCTTCAAGTGCGCCTTCAGGCAGTCCGGCCAGCTTGCTTTTGTCGGTAACATGCAACTGGTAGTTGTTGGTTTCCTTTAGCACATTCTCGCCAAATTTCAACGAAAGTTTACTCAGTTCGGTGCTGATTTCCCTGAATTTTTCCTTTTGCTCTTCCGAAAGATTCGCTCCCTGCCTGATAAAATTGATGTATGAATTTTCGAGCAGGGTTTTATGTTCGGCATTTAAAGTGAGTTTATCTTTTTGTCCATAAACCGCTTTTACTTTTTCAAAAAGAACCGGGTTTAAACTGATATCGTTTTGAAATTTGGTCAGCATCGGCGAAACTTCCTGTGCAATATGCTGGAGTTCGTCGCTGGTTTCAGCGCTCATCAGGTTAAAGAAAACACCTGCAGTGCGGTTCAGTAACTTTCCGGTCCGGTCGAGAGCTTCAACTGTGTTTTCAAATGTTGGCGCTGACGGATTATTTACAATTGCCTCAATTTCGGCTTCGCCCTGTTTAATCGATTCCTGAAAAGCCGGAATGAAATGTTCGTTCTTTATTTCATTAAACGGCGCTGTTTGATGCGGTGTTTTGAATTCTCCTAAAAGCGGGTTGTTTTGTGCGTTCACCATTCCAATATTCATTATTAATATTACTACTGCAACTAATTTATTTTTCATTTTTTAAAAAGTTTGAATAAAACACGACAGAATCTGTAAGCAGATTCAATTGACAATTACAAAGTTTTAAAGGGATTGTTCAGGGACGGAAGTTAAAAAAGGCGCTATTTTTTTTGTTTTGGTTTCTTTTTTTCAACCGACCAGCCAAATTTTCCTATTTTTTTACCCATGCCAAAATAGTGCCCGTGGCTGTAAACAAGCGGATTGGCCTTTGAAAAACTAAATGCCTGCTGTTCGTTTAAATATTCGTCGTCAACCGAAACACCGACAACATCGGAAATAAACATATGATGCGAACCCAATTCAAGAATTTGTTTTACCTTACATTCAATATTTACGGGCGATTCCAGAATTATTGGGGCCTTTACAATTTTTGCCGGCGCCGGGGTCAGATTCATCATTTTCCATTTATTGTATTTCCGGCCCGAGTTACATCCGCACCAGTCGGTTGCCAAAGCCAGCTTTTCGGTAGTCAGGTTAATTACAAATTCACCGGTTCGTTTTATAATTTCGTACGAATGTCGTCCGGGGCGCACCGAAATATAACACATCGGCGGGTCGCTGTTGATAGTACCTGTCCATGCAATGGTAAGGATGTTGTATTCTTCTTCATTTTCGCCACAACTCACCATCACTGCCGGAAGCGGATAAATAATGGTTCCGGGTTTCCAATACGTTTTTGCCATAAATTATTGATTTAGTCAACCGGGTCTTTCCAGTCGCCGTTTTCACGAATTAATTGTTCAAGCTCTTCCACCGCATTTTCGTATGGAATATTTCGTTTTACCGGTTGTAATCCTTTATATAAATTTACCTTATTTACACTGGTACCAACAAAGCCATAGTCAACATCGCCCATTTCGCCCGGCCCGTTAACCACGCAACCCATTATCCCTATTTTCAGATGATCGAGATGTTTAAAATGCGCTTTTACTTTCAGGGTGGTTTCCTGTAAATTGAATAACGTTCGGCCACAGCCGGGACACGATACAAAATCTGTTTTCGACATTCGCATCCGGGTAGCCTGCAAAATACCGAAACTGAGGTCTTTTAGTTCGGTAAAAGTAATATTTTCGTTTTCGTTCGATATACAAATTCCATCGCCATAACCATCAATCAGTAACCCTCCCAAATCGGCTGCTGCTTTTATCTGTAAATCTTCAAGTTCGCTTTCGTTGTATTTTCGGTACAGAATTACCGGAACCTTCCAGATGTGTGTTTCCAAAGCCATGAAAAAAGCCCTGAGTTCTGCCATTGGATTTTTGTTGAAACTTTCAAGCATCAACACCGTTTTCCGGGTTTGTTTCAGTTTGGTAATTATTTCGGGGTGCATATCCATAAAACGGTCGAACTCCATTTTATCTGTTCTGATAAATTTCATCCTTCCCCAGCGCGTG